>JAUWRC010000109.1 GCA_030610745.1 Clostridia bacterium | reverse complement strand
TGAAGCTACTAATCACCGGAGGAGCCGGCTTTATCGGGAGTAATTTTGTAAGATATATCCGTGAGAAATATCCTCATTATGAAATTATAGTTCTGGATAAACTTACCTATGCTGGCAATCTAGAAAATCTGGAGGAATTTTTACATCCAGACAACCTGTATCTGGAAAAAGACTACAAAAGTGAATATTCCCACCAGATAGTTAATAGTTTAGAGCTCTCAACCTTAAATCTTAACTCTGAGCTTGCAGCTAATTCTTTTCTTTTCATTCAAGGCGATATTTGTAATTCAAGCCTTGTAGAAAAGTTAGTCTCTAAAGTAGATGCAGTAGTAAACTTTGCTGCTGCCACGCATGTAGATCGTTCCATAATGGAAGCAGGTAGTTTTGTTAGGACCGATGTCTATGGAACCTATACCCTTTTAGAAGCAGCAAAAAAGTTTAAGACTTCACGCTTCATTCATATCTCAACTGATGAAGTATACGGAAGCATAGAAAAAGGCTCCTTCAAAGAGACAGACCCCTTGAAACCGAATAGCCCCTATGCGGCTAGCAAGGCTGGGGCTGACTTATTAGTACGCTCATATTATGTTACCCATAAAATCCCGGCCATAATAACACGCAGCAGCAATAATTTTGGCCCTTATCAGCATCCGGAAAAACTGATTCCTCTGTTTATTACTAATGCTCTTGAGGCTCGAGAGCTTCCCCTGTATGGGGATGGTATGAATGTCAGAGATTGGCTGTATGTGATTGATAATTGCCGCGCCATCGACCTTGTCCTTCATGAAGGTAAGCCAGGCCAGATATATAATGTTGGGGCGGATAATGAACGAGCCAATATTGAAACAACAAAGATGATTTTAAAACTATTGGGCAGGCCAGAGACTTTGATCAAATTAGTTCAAGATAGGCCCGGCCATGACAGGCGGTATGCACTTGACTGTCGCAAAATAAAAAAGTTAGGCTGGAAGGTAAGTTTTGATTTTGAAAAAGCAATGAAGAAGACTGTAAAGTGGTATCTAGACAATAAAGAGTGGTGGCAGAAAATAAAGAAAAAGAATAAGGAATTTCAGGAATATTATCAAAAGCAGTATGGAAAAAGATGAAAATCCTCATTACTGGAATCAGTGGAATGCTGGGAGTAGATTTATACCGGGTTTTAAGAGGTGAGTCCCATAAGGCACCGAAGGTCTTACGGGATAAATATGAAATAGTGGGTCTGGATACAAAGGATTTTCCTTTTCCCTCTCCCCTCAGGGAAGAGGGAAGCGGTGAGGGGGAAGATGAAAGTCCTTCTCCTCCTATCCATAAGGTAGATATAACTGATTTTAAAGCGATAAAAGAGCTCTTTTCTCAATTAATTCCAGATTTCGTTATTCATACTGCTGCTTATACTGATGTGGATGGATGCGAGAAGAATCCGGACAAGGCTCACAAAATCAACGCTGCGGGAGCACAGAATGTAGCTCTCCTCTGCTGGAAGTTAGACATTCCCTTGATGTATATAAGTACCGACTTTGTATTCGGAGGAGAGAGTAAAGTTCCCTATGCTGAATTCGATGAACCCTGTCCCATAAATGTCTATGGAAAGTCCAAATTAGCCGGGGAAGAATATGTCAAATCTCTTTTGGATAAATTTTTTATTATAAGAACCTCCTGGCTTTACGGACGATGGGGAAAAAACTTTGTGGAAACTATTCTTAAATTAGCGCGAGAAAAATCAGAGCTCAAGGTAGTGAGGAACCAGGTTGGCTCTCCCACCTATACCCTGGATCTCTCGCAGCAGATTAAGAAATTACTCTTAGCCTATGAGGAACAAAAAAGTGCTCTATACGGAATCTATCATATCACTAACTCGGGGAGTTGTTCCTGGTATGAGTTCACCCAGGAAATACTGAGGCTAGCCGATATAAAAGATGTTAAAGTAGTACCCATAACCTCAAAAGAACTGGCTCGTCCTGCTGCCAGACCCCAATTCTCCGTTTTAAATAACTATCGTCTAAAACGGAAGCTTGGAAGCAGTATGAGGCAGTGGAAAGAGGCTCTAAAAGACTATCTTAAAAAGGAGTGAAAATGATTAAGGGAGTAAAGTTAAAGAATTTAAGGGTTATTCCTGATGAGAGGGGTCGGCTAATGGAGCTCTTAAGAGCCGACGATGAGGTTTTTGAAAAATTTGGTCAGGTATATATGACCACCGCTTATCCAGGAGTAGTGAAAGCCTGGCACTACCATAAAAAGCAAGATGATAATATGGCCGTAGTTAAAGGAATGATGAAAATAGTTCTTTATGATGGCCGAAAGGATTCTCCCACCTATGGCCAGGTAAATGAGTTTTTCTTAGGGGAACATAATCCCCGGCTTCTTCAGATTCCTAAAATGGTCTACCACGGCTTTAAGTGTATCAGCCAGGAAGAAGCTATAGTCATAAATATTCCTACACAAACTTATAATTATAAAAATCCCGATGAATATCGCCTAGACCCCTATAAAAACGACATCCCCTACGATTGGAAGTTAAAAGAAGGATGATTAATGGAACATAGAGTAGTGTTTTTAATCTATCAGCTATGAGCCATGAGCCATGAGCTTTGTTTTGATTACTATCAGCCATGAACTATGAGCTAATTTGGCTATGAGCTATAATAAGCAAGCAGACCCCGAAAGGGAATGGCAAAAACTTATGAGTGGTATTTAAGATGAAGAAAGGGATTATAGATAAAGTTCTTTCTGGTTTGTCGGATAAAAACATAAAATTTGAAGATTTAAGAAAGTTGCTTGCATCTTTTGGTTTTGAGGAGAGAATAAAGGGTGACCATTATATTTTTACCAGGCCTGATATAATAGAAATCCTTAATATTCAACCACTACGAGATGGAAAAGCAAAGGCTTATCAGGTGAGACAGGTAAGAAATATAATATTAAAGTATAAGCTTCATAGGGAGGAGGTATAGTATGCATAGGTATGAGGTGATTATTTATTGGAGTGAGGAAGACGATGCCTATATAGTAGAAGTTCCAGAGCTGCCAGGTTGTATGGCCGATGGTGCAACCTACGAAGAAGCATTGAGGAATGTTGAAGTAATTATAGATGAATGGATAGAAACAGCAAAAAGCATGGGAAGAGAAATTCCAGCTCCTAAGGGAAGACTTGTTTACGCATAAACTATCAGCCATGAGCCATGATTCCTTCGTCTCCTCTCCCTGAGGGGAGAGGATTGAGGTGAGGGAGCCATGAGCTATCAGCTAAGCTAATTTACTATGGGGACAAATGTCCCAATAGTAAATTAGCTGATAATGATGAAAATTGAGAGACAAGACTATGCTCTTATTAGAAGAGATAAGCGGGTATGTGGATATGATAATCTTTCTGGATGGCATTATCATCCACCGAAAAATCCAGAGAAGCATATTTTTTGCAAGAAGCCGTCTTTAAAGGAGGTGAGCAAGGATGAAACTTGAGGCCATTGATGAAGCTAAATTAAAGGTCATAGTAAAAGATGCAATAAGGGATGTTTTAGATGAAGAAATAATAAGATTAAAATTATTGTTTGCACCTTATATATCCGATGAGGAACAAAGAGAAATAGAGGAAAATTATAAGGAACCTTCAAAAGAGATAACAAGGACGTTAACTTTAGAGGAATAGCATGATGTGGAAGATAAACTTAAGCAAACAGGCGGATAAATTTATAAAAAAGAAGAAGATAAAGGATGATGAAATACTTTCGTTTATAAACAAGTTCATTAATTATTCTAAGGGCTCAGATGAAAACATTGATGTAAAGAGTATGAAAGGTAAATGGAAAGGATATCATAGGATAAGAATTGGTAGGGTAAGAATGATATTAAGAGTGAATTTTAAAGAAAAGACAATATTTGTAGATAGAGTGGATTATAGGGGAAATGTATACAAATAAGAAATATAGGGGAGAAGGCCAGGGTGGGGGGACTATACTGAGAAAAGAAAAGAACTGCTAAAATATCTTACTATCGACGAAATAGTGACAGAGATTGAAAACAATAGACAATAGAAAGAGTCGATTTTGAATTTTACTATCAGCCATCAGCTATCAGCTAATTTGAGCTATGAGCTATGAGTAGCGGTGCGATTCATCGCACTCTGTCATTGCGAGGGATGGAATCCCGAAGCAATCTCAGTTTGTCATTGCGAGCCAGGTCCCTCGCATTGCGAGCCCCGAAGGGGCGTGGCAATCTCCTCTCCCCTATGGGGAGAGGGAAGGGGTGAGGGGAAAAATGATTGAGGGAGTAAAGCTAAAAGAGGGATGATTATATGAAAATAGACTTATTATCCAAAATTGAGGAGCGCTCAGCTAGAATTGGAGTTATTGGTCTTGGTTATGTTGGACTTCCCCTTGCCTTAAGATTTTGTGAAGAAAATTTTAAGGTGATAGGCTTTGACTCAGATCCAAAAAAGGTACTCATTTTAGGAGTTGCTTATAAGAAAGACATAGATGATATGAGGGAATCCCCTTCGTTAAAGATTATGAAACTTTTGCTGGACAAAGGGGCTGTTATTGAGTATAATGACCCTTATATTTCTTCGCTTCCAGAGACAAGAAAATACAAATTTAATATGAGATCCGTAGAGCTTACGGAAAACTCCATTAAAAACTATGACTGTCTCATCATCGTAACCAATCATTCATCGTACAATTATAAGTGGATACTAAAAGATGCCAATCTTATTGTTGATACTCGCAACGCCATCAAAGAGCCATCTTCAAAGGTAGTCAAGGCTTAAATAGGGAGGCTAACTTGGCCAGAAATATAGCCGTCGTTGGTGCTGGATACTGGGGAAAAAACCTTATTCGTAACTTTTTCCAGTTAGGTTCACTTGAAACTATCTGTGACGCCAGGGAGAATTTAAAATTGGAGTGTCAACACTTTCTTGATTGCATTGAAAACCGCTTTACTCCCAAAACCGATGCTCGAGAGGGCCTGCGGGTTCTAAGAGTACTTCAGGCATCTCAACAGTCTCTAGAGGAAGGGAAAAGGGTTTATTTGAAAGGACAAAAACCTGCAAAAACTAAAGATTTCTATATTCATCATAATTGATGCTCACTGCCAGATTTGGTAAGGGAACAAAAATATGGCATTTCTCGCACATCCTCAAGGGCTCAAAAATTGGAGAAGACTGCCATATTGGTCAAAATGTTGTCATCGGTCCTGATGTAACCATTGGGAATAGAGTAAAAATCCAGAATAATGTCTCAGTTTATAAAGGGGTAACTTTAGAGGATGAAGTCTTTTGTGGACCATCCTGTGTATTTACTAATGTGATAAACCCAAGAAGCGCTATTCCTC
>JAUWRC010000030.1 GCA_030610745.1 Clostridia bacterium | reverse complement strand
ATTGGTGGTTTTGGTTTTTTTGGCGGTTCTGCCTCCTCTGCCCATGCTATTTCTTCTCCTAAGAATCTAAAGAATTTTGTCATTCCTTTATTTTCTTCCTTTTCTTCGTTTGGGGGTTGATACTTCTCTTTTATTCTTTCTACTTCTTTTTCCAACTCTTTTTCGTTAGTTGAGATACCTCTTTTTACTTCTCCCTCTAGTTTTGACACTTTTTCCTTTATTTTTTTCATGATTTTTTTCTTTGCTTGATCCATCAAAAACTTAACTCCGCCTTTTGCGAATTCTTTTGCAGCTGCCGTTATAGAGCTCGTAAAATGAGGCATCACTCCATTGATATAGGGTGTTTTTTCAATACCATATTTTCCATGATATTCCGTGGGAAAGTCATCCTCATCCCGAAAATCAACCATATTCACTGCTATTTGATCCGCTTTATCAGGGAGTACTCCTACCTCTTGTAAAGTCTGACTGATTTTAGAAGGGGAGGCCTTGTTGATATTTATTCTTAATTTTCCCTCTTTATCTATATTTTTGTCATAAGAATAAATAGTAAGGTAGTTTTTTATCTTTTCAAAGGTAGCTTCTCCTATACCGGGAATGAGCCTTATTTCCTCGAGAGTATCAAATGGATTGTCATCTCCATAAGGGTTATGGGGGCAAAACTCATCCGGCTCATCTATGCCTTCGTCTTCCTCATCTACTGTCCCATCTGCATCATTGTCGATGCCATCAGAGGAAAGGATAGAGTTATCTTCATCATCATCTACCCCTTTGACTCCGGGAGCTCCATCCGGGCCATAACGATAGGCTATGATAGCTTTTACTCCTTTATCGAGGGCTTTTATTGTTCCCAGATTAATTTCATAAGGAGTCCATCCATCATTATAGCAGCCTTCTCCCACCATATTTACATTAATTTTGGCTGCCTCATCAAATATTCCTATCCTATTCTTACCTTCTTCATTTTCTACGTCTTCATAGATGCTATAGTTTCCCTCTCCCAGCTCTTCCTTAAAACCAATGACCCAACTCTCATAGAGGTCATCATATTCATTGGTGTCGTTTCGCAGCTGTGCTATTGCTTTTTCTATCCCTGCCTCGGCTAAATAATATGCCTTAACGCTATCCGTATAGTTAGAAGCTGCTCTTTGTTCAAGGCGCATTCTGTAAAGAAAACTAATCCCTATAGTACTCAGGATGGCCAAAAGTATGACTATGAGAATTAATGCTGCCTGCCCGCTTTCTCCTTTTCTATAGTTCGCAGTTGGGAGTTCATTGTTCATAGTTTACTGAATCTCTTTCCATTGCCTTATCACATAGTAATCATAGGTGAGCGCATCAGGATTTTTAGCAGGGTCTTTTAGTGCCTCATCATAGTGGATAGATGCATATTCTTTAATATCAAGAGTTTCCCCCACAATTGAGCCATATATGGCTACACCCTCTAGTATCTCTATAAAAGCATTTCTAGCATATATAGCTCCATAAAAATTTGTATTCTCTTTGATGCTTATCGAATTACAGCTGTCAAGGCCATAAATGGCAAGATTCAAAGGATTCTACTGTAGGATAATAATGCAGAGTTAAGTTCAAAATTTTCTATTTTTCTATCCACTGGCTTATTAAATAATTTCCTTTAAAGTAGGTATAAACTTCAGAACTAAAATCTAAATAATGAGTTAATCTCGGTCCATCCTCTACTTTAGCATCTTTGCCACTAACTATAGAACCCTCAAAAACTACCTCATTCTCTATCTTCACTCCTCCATTAGGTGCCCAAAGCATTCCAGATATTTTTGTGCCATCGCCTTCTATCTTTATAGCTTCTTCTTCACTAGAAATTGAAATTAATCCTACAGATTCAAGCTGTCCAGCCTCTACTTTAATCTCTCCTTATGCTACTATAACACCTGGTCCTACCAAAGTAGATTCTTCAATCTTAACATTTCCCTCAACATAAATAATCCCATTTATGGAGTAATCAGTTTCATCTTTAATCTCCCAGTCTTCTGATTTTACCATATTAGCATTAGTTTTATAATAATTAGAATCAAATTCTGGAAATTCTAATCCTTCCACATCTTCTTCTTTTTCTCCGTCAAAATTATCAAGATTATCTATATCTATAGAACCTGCTGCAATTATATCCCCATTAACAATTGTTTCCTCACCCTCAATAGTGATGTTCTCACCACTAGCAATAGCATATTCAAAGACTGTGCCTTCCATTGTTAGATTGGCAATTACCCAAATTGTTCTTCGGGCTTTGTCCTTATCCCCTTTCTTAGAGGGGATGCAGCCAGTAGACTCGATAGTTATCCCACCATTTAAGGGATTTACTTCTACTGAAAAACTTCCCATCTCTGGTATTTCTCCTGATATTTTTGGATAGGATTCTAATAAATTTTTTTCATTGAGGTAAGCAATAGCAGCATCTATACCTGATTCAGCTAAAGCAAGGGCTCTTTCCCGATAATATGAGCGATCTACTAACCTTCTTTGGACAATAATTCCTCCCATTATTGTTGATAAGAGAATAAGAAGAACTGAAGCGATAACCAAAGCCAAAACCATTATATAACCTTTGTCTTCTTTCATTATCTCTCCCAGTTACGTAAATGTATCACAGAAGATACACTTTTACTTTTTTCTGGTTGGTTTCTGTAAGTCCATTTTGCAGTTAATGTAATGTTAGCAGAGGATGGGAAAGTTTCAAAATTGAGAAAAAATTCTGAATCAGACTCAGGATTAGAGATTTCCTTGCGAGCAATAACTCTATCCTCTATCTTCTCTTTAGTGGAAGTATCATAAACCTTCTTATATAGAATATTCTCCATGACATTCTCTTTAGCACTTTCCTCCTTAGATATGTAAAAAATTGTAACCATTGCATTGCCAGTGCCTGGATCATTAGTAGTAAAAATCAATGGTGGTGGATCAGAAGGAATGGACTCAAAATCAGGAAAATTATAACCTTCAAAATCTCCATAGCTTTTAAACTCCTTCCCCTCTCTAGCCTCTTTTTTTATTCTATCCATACTCAGGCACAGTTTATTAATGACTTCCATTCTTTTTTGATTAAACTGAAATGTCTTCCATCCAGCTTGATAAGCTGCATAAATAACCCCCAGAACAATAAGGCCAACAGCAGAGGCTATTAATATCTCTATAATGGTGAACCCTTGAGATTTTTTCATGGTTGCCAGTAGTTTATCCCTTTCTTGTAGACATAAAAAGTAATAGCTCTGGTAATGCCTTTCCCAGGAGAAGCATGAGAAGTCAAATTGTCGGTGGATATTTCTATCTTCTTAGTATTTTCTATTTCTATTGTAATAGATCCGGATTCATCCTTTACCTGAATAAATACCGAAGGTGATTCATCAGGTCCCTCAGGTTCGTTAAGTATCTTTGTGGACATCGTAATAGTCGCCCCTCCTACAATTACTCCTGGTATATCCTCCCCTTCCTCCTTAGAAATGCTAACATAGTCAGTACTTCTTATCTCTTCCATCTCTCCTGCTATATATTTATCCACTATTGCTATATTTTCTATATCCTCCACCCAGGAATTTATTTTTAAAAGACCAGTGACTGTTCCCCAAAGAGCTACAGTAATAATAAATACAGTAACTATAGCCTCAACTAAAGTAAAACCACTTTTATCGGACATTTTTTGCATTTTCTTTCTATTTTAAATATTCGCTAAAGTATAAATTTGTTACATTATAGCATTTAAGGTTGTTCTAGCAAGGGGAACGAGATTGGCTAAGTAGCTAACGCTATTTAGCCGAGCATATCAACTCAGGATAGACGAGCAACGAACAACGAACTCCGAATTTTTGACATTTGCCTCATTTGATGTATTATAATGGGATCCGTAAATACTCAGTAAACTCCGTGTTTGTTATTGCAAGCGAAGCAATCTCAGAATCGGGATTGCCACGTCGCAATGACAACATAGAATGTACCTTACTGAATAGTTATCAAAGGTGGTGAAATTATGTTAAAAGTAGGCTTAGTAGGGTGTGGAGTTATTGGTACAGAAATTGCTAAAGCTGTAGATAAAAAGATACCCGGTTTAGAGCTGGCAGCTATATGTGACAAAAATAAGGCAAAAGAGGATGTACTAATTCATTCCCTGGAGAAAATGCCCATTCTAGCTACCATAGATGGAGTCATAGAAAGAGCAGATTTAGTAATAGAAGCTGCTTCTGCTGATGTAGCGGGGGAGCTGGCAAAGAAGGCTATCAATAAAAAGAAAGATATTATGATTATGAGTATAGGGGGAATGATAGACCATTTTGATCTTTTTGATGAGGCAAGGAAGAGGGGATGTCGAATTTATTTCCCTTCTGGAGCAATTGCTGGCCTGGATGCTATAAAAGCTGCCTCAGAAGCTCATATAGATTCGGTGACTTTAGAGACTTATAAATCTCCTTCAGGACTTGAAGGAGCTCCTTATCTTGAAGAAAAAAAGATTGATTTAAGAAAAATCAAAAGAAAAACCACTATTTTTGAAGGAAGCTCTAGAGAGGCGGTAAAAGCTTTTCCTAAAAACATAAATGTAGCTGCGGTCTTAAGTTTTGCCGGGATAGGTATAGATAAAACCAGAGTAAGGATAATAGTTGACCCTTCTTTAAAACGAAATATTCATCATATTGTGGTCAAGGGGAATTTTGGGAAGCTGGAAACTCGCGTAGAAAATGTTCCTTCTCCCTTTAATCCCAGGACAAGCTATCTAGCTGCTTTATCAGCTATTGCTACCTTAAGAAAAATAACTGATGCAGTGCAAATAGGAACTTAGTCGGATGAATCCGACCGCTACAGTAGCGATGCAATTTATCGCACAAAGTAGCGGTTTGATTTATCAAACAAAGTAGCGATGCAATTTATCGCACAATATAGGCGGTGCTTAAAATGTTAGATTTAACTTTAATCAAACCCATTATTCAGAGTGCTCTAGAGGAAGATATAGGAAGGGGAGATATTACCACAGAAGCTATTATTTCTCCTTCCTCTTATTATGGAAGAGCTGAAATAATAGCTGAGGAAGAAGGTATTCTGGCTGGGATAGAGGTAGCCAAAGAGGTTTTTCAAATGGTTTCTTCGGAAGGAGCTAAATTTAGCCATGGGTTAAAAGATAAAGCTATTCTTACAAAAGGTAAGTCCATACTTATTCTAGAGACAGATGTCTTAAGTATCTTTAAGGGAGAGCGGGTAGCTTTAAACTTTCTGACTCGGCTTTCAGGAATTGCTACCTTAACTAAAAAGTACGTAGATTTAGCTAGTCCCTTTGGGGTAAAGGTATTTGATACAAGAAAAACTACTCCCAACCTTCGTAATCTAGAAAAATATGCCGTGAGAATAGGGGGCGGGTTTAATCACCGTTTTGGCCTGGATAGTGGAGTATTAATTAAGGATAATCATATTGAGATGTGCGGCGGGGTTAAAAAGGCCGTGGAAAGAGCTCGCCGGAGAGTATCTTCTCTTTTAAAGATAGAGGTAGAAGTGGATAATTTTTCTGATGTAAAAGAGACTATAGAAGCGAAAGTAGATGTCATAATGCTTGATAATATGAGGATTGAGGAGATAAAAGAAGCAGTGAGGCTGATTCGGAAAGAGAAAAGAAAAATACTGATAGAGGCTTCAGGGGGTGTAAGTTTGGAGAATATAACCGATATTGCCAGGACAGGCATAGATTTGGTCTCGGTAGGTAGATTGACTCATTCAGCAAAGAGTTTAAGTATGAGCCTCCATGTGAGTGAAAAAGGAAGATGAATTTTGCAAAATATAGATTTACATATACACACTATATACTCTGATGGAACCTGGGCTCCCAATGAGGTAGTTTTACGGGCAAAAAGGCTGAATCTAGCAGCTATTTCTATAACTGACCATGATAGTGTAGCTGGCTTAAAGGAAGCTATGGCTGCAGGGAAAAAATTGGGAATAGAGATAGTACCAGGGGTAGAGATGAGTACTGATGCAGGAGAGGATGAGATTCACATTCTTGGTTATTATTTGAACTGGAAAGAGAAGGAGTTTTTAGCAGAGCTGGAAAAGTTTCAAGCAGCCAGAGCAAAGCGCAATCGCAAGCTCTTAAAAAGACTAAAAGAGTTAGGGATGGATATCAATCATAAAGAACTAAAAGGGTTTGCTGCTCGGGGAGTAATCAGTCGTCTTCACATTGCTCGTCTCATGGTAAGGAAAGGCTACGTCTCCTCTATAGGGGATGCTTTTGAGAAATGGTTAAATTCAGGTAAGCCTGCTTACGTGAAAAAAATGAGTGTATCTCCTTTTCAAATTATCGAGTTGATTTTAAAAGCAGAGGGTGTACCTGTTTTTGCCCACCCATTTCTTTCCAGGAGAGATGATTTAATCCCGCATCTTGTAAAAGCAGGACTTAAAGGAATAGAGGTTTATCATAGTGCTCACGATTCTAGAGCTACTCAACACTATCAAAAGATAGCCCAGAAATATCATCTTCTCATCACTGGCGGCTCTGATTGTCATGGAGAGGCTAAAGATAAGGTATTGATGGGCACAGTGAAAGTTCCTATTTCAGTCTTAAAAGCCCTCAAAAAGGCAGCCGGAGGAGAAATCCTTTCCGTTTGAGCCCTTCAATTCTTTGTTTTAAGAATTTAAGTTAAAAAAATTAAGATGCCTGAAAAAACAAAAACAACTCATAAAATGGAACATCCAAAAGCCTATATTAAGACCTATGGCTGTCAGATGAATGAGTATGACTCTGAGATGATGGCCGGTTTATTAAAGGATAGTGGCTATTATCTCACAAATAATCCGGAAGAAGCGGATGTGATTTTACTTAATACTTGCTATGTGCGAGAAAAAGTTAAGCATAAGGTTTACAGCAAACTAGGGGAGTTAAGGAAACTAAAGGAGAAAAAGCCCGGACTCATTCTCGGAGTGTGCGGGTGTCTGGTTCAGAAAGAACCTGACCAGACTCTGCGTCAGGCACCTTATCTGGATTTTATCTTAGGCACTTCTAATTTTTTTGAGCTGCCCCAGGTATTGAGGGAGCTTTCCAGGAATCATAGAGGTGGAGTGAGAGAAGATGGAGCGTTTACCTGTGCATGTTCGCACGCGGACAGGAAACAACACTATACGCTAAACGCTACCCGCTATACGCTAAAAAAGGCAGCGGGGCCATCTATGGCACACACCAAGAGAAGGCATACCCAGATAATCAGAGTAGAAGAGAATAGAGCACTCCCGGAAAATTTGCCCAAACTAAGAAAAAGAAAGTTTACTGCTTTTGTTCCGGTGATGAGAGGCTGTGATAATTTTTGTTCTTATTGTAATGTTCCTTATGTACGGGGCAGGGAGAAAAGCAGGAAGCCCGAGAATGTTTTGAAGGAAATTAAGGAGCTGTCCCACCAGGGATATAAAGAAGTAACTCTTCTGGGCCAAAATGTCAACACTTACGGCAAGGGCCTGGAGAAGAAAATAGATTTTGCAGACCTTTTGGGTCTTGTTAATCAAATAGGGGGGACATTGCGAAGAATAAGATTTATTACCTCTCATCCTAAAGATTTAAGTGATAAGTTGATTAAGAGAATGGCAGAGTTGGATAAGGTTTGCGAACATCTTCACTTACCTATTCAATCAGGCTCTAACAAGATTTTATCCAGAATGAACAGGGGCTATACGCGGGAAAAATACAAGGGTATAGTAGATAAAGTACGCCAGGCCATTCCCGGAATAAGCCTTACTACTGATATTATTGTGGGGTTTCCCGGTGAGGCCGAAGAAGATTTCCGAGATACTTTAGATTTAGTAAAGGAAATTGGTTTTGATGGAGCCTTTACTTTTTGTTATTCTTCTTTAGCGGGAACTAAAGCGGCTGAGTTTAAGGAAAGGGTTCCTCCCCAGATAAGTAAAGAAAGGTTAAGAAAACTTATCCAGGTTCAACAGGGAATAACTTTAGAAAAAAACAACTCTTTAATAGGGAAAAATTTAGAGGTTCTTGTGGAAGGGGTCTCAAAAAAGAGCCCTTATGAGCTTGAGGGAAGGACACGGAGTAATAAGATAGTCATATTTAAAGGGAAAAAGGATTTAATAGGTGAGTTTGCCCTCCTAAGAATAACTGAGGCTGGCTGTTGGGCATTGAGAGGAAAATGATTAATGCTCTTTTAGTTATTTTAGGACCGACAGGGGTAGGGAAGACAGAGGCAGCCATAGATTTATCAAAAAGGCTTAAGGCAGAGATTATCTCTGCTGACTCCCGGAAGATTTATAAAGGGATGGATATAGGGACAGCCAAGCCTTCCCAGGCTATACGCCAGAGGATACCCCATCATCTTATAGATATCCTCTCTCCTGAGGAGATCTTTAACGCAGCTGATTTTAAGAGGCAAGCCGAAGAGACTATTCAAAGAGTTCAAGAGGAGGATAAGCTGCCTATTCTAGTAGGGGGCAGCGGCCTTTATATAAGAGCAGTAGTAAATGGGCTTTTCGTAGGGCCAGGCACGGATTGGGACCTGCGAGAAAGATTAAAGGAAAAAGAGAGAAAAGAGGGTAGGGGAGCTCTTTATAAAGAGCTGGAGCGAGTGGATCCTCTTGCAGCTTCCCGCCTGCATCCTCATGATGAAAGAAGGATTATCAGGGCTCTGGAGGTTTACCAGCTTTCTGGCAGACCCATCTCCTTTTATCAAAGGCAGACCCCTTCTTCTTTATCCAATACGGTTATCATTGGCTTAACCAAGAAAAGAGAGTCTCTTTATCGCTCAATCAATATGCGAGTAGAGAAAATGGTAGAGGAGGGGTTAATTCGGGAAGTAAAATCTCTTCTAGCCAATGGGTACTCCGAGGAGCTGCCCTCTATGCAGGGGTTGGGCTATCAACAGATCATAGGTCATCTAAAGGGAAAATATTCAAAAGAGGAGGCCATAAGATTAATTAAAAGAGATACTCGAAGATTTGCCAGGCGTCAATTGAATTGGTTTAAAAAAGATTCTCGAATATTGTGGCTGGATAGAGATGAATTTTCTTCTGTATCTCTGCTCTCTGATGAAATAATAAAGATTCTCTTAGAGAAAATACCGCAAGCGAAAATAGCGTTTAGCGTATAGCGTATAGCGTATAGCGGATAGGGCTATGAACTATGAACAACGAACTATGAACTAAAAAGGGAGAAAAATGGATCCAGAAAAGCAGCTTGGGCTAATTAAAAAGAACACAGTAGAAATTATTCAGGAAGATGAGCTTTTAGAAAAGCTCAAGAGCAAGGGCTCACTTAAGGTAAAATTTGGGGTTGACCCTACCACTCCAGACATTCATTTGGGGCACAGTGTAGTTCTTTTAAAATTAAGGTGTCTTCAGGATCTAGGGCATAAAGTTATTCTTTTAATTGGTGATTTTACAGCCAGAATTGGGGATCCCAGCGGAAGGACTAAAACGAGAAAGCCTCTAGCCAGTGAGGAAATACTCCTCAATGCTAGAACTTATAGGCAGCAAGCTTTTAAGATTCTGGATGCAGCAAAGACGGAAGTACTCTTTAATTCTAAATGGCTAAGCAAGCTAAGCTTCTCTCGAGTTTTGAAGCTTGCTTCCCATTACACCGTAGCCAGAATGCTGGAGAGAGATGACTTTAATATACGATATCAGAGAAAATATCCCATAGGCCTTCACGAATTTATCTATCCTTTGATGCAAGCCTATGATTCGGTAGTTCTAGACTCAGATGTAGAACTGGGAGGGACAGATCAGAAATTCAATCTTCTTTTAGGCAGACAAATACAGAAATCTTATGGACAAACCCCGCAAGTTATGATTACTATGCCTATTCTGGAAGGGACAGATGGCTCCCAGAAGATGAGCAAGAGTCTGGGAAATTACATTGGAATAACTGAGGTACCTCATGAGATGTACGGTAAGCTCATGTCTATACCTGATGAGCTAATAGGCAAGTATTTTCGGCTGCTTACTTTTTTAAACTCTGAGGAAATAAATTTAAAAGAAAGGCAGCTTAAAGAAGGAAAACTTCATCCTAAAAAGGCTAAAGAGGAGTTAGCAGAAAGAATAGTTAGCTTTTATTATGATAGCTCTAGCGCTAAAGCGGTAAAGGAAAGATTCCAGACTGTCTTCGGAGAAAAAAAGCTCCCCCATGAAATTCCTTCTTACGCGGTGGATATGGATAAGCTAAAGGAAGATAATATCTGGATAGTGAAGCTCCTTCAGCTCACCGGGCTGGCAGAGACCCGCTCCCAGGCACGCCGCCTAATCGAGCAGGGAGGAGTGAAATGGGACGAAGAAAAGGTCAAGGATATTAACCTGGAGATTTCTTTAGCTAATGAGCATATCTTGCAGGTAGGCAAAAGGAAATTTATGAGGGTGGTAAAGAAGTAGTAGTGGTGCCATTTATGGCACATTGTAGAGGCGAAGCGCAAAACCATAGCGAAAAATGCAAAACGAAAACGCAAAAGTTTTAAGTTTTGAACTATAGTTTTTAGCTTTGCGTTTTTAACTTTTAGTTTTTTCGAGATACGAGATACGAACAACGAGCGACGAATTAAAATGGTTAGCAGCAAGATAAAAAAGAGAATAGAAAAATTAAGGGAAGAAATCCATTACCATGATTACAAATATTATGTGGAAAATAATCCAGAAATCTCTGATTATGAGTATGATAAGCTATTGAGGCAGTTAAAGGAATTAGAAGATAGGGAGCCTTCTCTTAAGAGTCCAACCTCTCCTACTCAGAGAGTGGGAGGTATGCCCATAGAGGGCTTTCCTACCGTGGAACATCCTATTCCCATGCTTAGTTTGGAGAATGCCTATTCTGAGGAAGAAGTTAGGGAATTTGAAAGAAGACTGCATCGTGAGCTCCCCGGTGAAGATTTTGAATATGTAGTGGAGCTAAAGATAGATGGGGTCTCTATCTCTCTTATTTATGAGGAAGGAAGGCTGGTAAGAGGCTCAACTCGGGGAGATGGCAGGCGAGGGGATGATATTACTACGAATCTTAAAACCATTCACAGCATTCCTCTCCAGCTCCAGCAAAAAATAGAGGGGAGCATTGAGGTAAGAGGGGAAATTTATATGAGGAGGTCTGGATTCCAAAGGGTGAATAGAGAAAGGGAAGAAAAGGAAGAGCCTCTTTTTGCCAATCCTCGCAATGCTGCTGCCGGCTCGCTTAAACTTCTCGACCCCAGGATTACCAACCAAAGGCCCCTGGACAGCTTCATTTATGTCTTGTCCCATTCTACAAAGATAAAAGTCCCCTCTACTCATATAGAATCTCTTGAAAAATTGAAGGAGTGGGGATTCAAGGTAAATTCCCATACCAGGCTCTGCAAAAATATAAAGGAGGTACTCGATTACCACAGTTTTTGGGCAAAAAGAAGAGAAGAGTTAGATTATGAAGTGGATGGAATGGTAATTAAAGTAAACAGCATAAACCAGCAAGCCAGGTTAGGTTCTACCACTAAGAATCCTAGATGGGCCCTGGCCAATAAGTTTCAGGCTAAGCAGGCCACCACCAGCCTCAGAGATATTATTCTTCAGGTGGGAAGGACAGGAGCTCTTACTCCCGTAGCCATTCTCCGTCCAACCCCTTTAGCCGGTACCACTATTACCAGAGCTACCCTACATAATGAAGATGAAATCAGGAGAAAAGATATAAGGATAGGAGATAGGGTCATCATAGAAAAGGGAGGGGATATTATTCCTCAGGTAGTCAAGATAATTGAGAGTAAAAGGACGGGTAAAGAGAAGAGATTTTCTATGCCCAAATTCTGCCCTGTCTGTGGAGCAGAAGTAGTAAGATTAGAGAGCGAGGTAGTAAGTAGATGCATAGGTTCATCCTGCCCTGCTCAGTTAAAGGAGAAAATAGCCCATTATGCCGGGAGAGGTGCTATGGACGTTGATGGGCTGGGGGATAAATTAATTGAGCAGCTGGTTGACAAGAAGCTCATCTCGGATGTATCCGATCTTTATGGGCTGGATATTTCTATTCTTTCTTCACTGGAGCGAATGGGAGAAAAATCTTCTCAGAACCTGCTCTCTCAAATTGAAAAAAGTAAATCACAGCCCTTATTCCGACTTATTTTCGCCTTAGGTATTAGATATGTAGGAGTGAGAGGAGCTCGTATCTTAGCGGAGAATTTTCCTTCGCTCCAGACTTTATCAGGTGCATCCATAGAGAAGATGGAAAGCATTCCAGAGATTGGCCCCCGCACTGCCCGCTCAATTGCTTTTTTCTTTAAGGAAAAAGGAAATAGAGAGCTTTTAGCCAGGCTAAAGAGGCGGGGAGTTCGTCTGCAGGAAGAGGAGATACCAGAGAAAGAGAAGGAAAAAAGGGCTCCTTTTGCGGGAAAAAGATTTATTTTTACGGGAGGCCTGGAGCATTATTCTCGGGGAGAGGCAAAAGATTTAGTAGAGAGTTCAGGGGCAAGAGTTCTAAATTCTGTAAGCAGGAAAGTGGACTATGTAGTAGCAGGGAAAAACCCCGG
>JAUWRC010000127.1 GCA_030610745.1 Clostridia bacterium | reverse complement strand
TTCTCGCAAGCATAATGATTCTAACATATTAGTGCTGGCAGGACGCATAACAGCAAAAGGCCTTGCCAGGCAAATAGTAGAAGAATGGCTGACTACAGAATTCGATGGAGGAAGGCATGAAAGACGCCTTGACAAAATCACTAAAATAGAAATTAAATATTCCAGGAGGTAACTTATTTTAGGTAGTGTATGGGTTATAGGAGTATTATTGGTTATCTGTGTGGGATTATCAGGCTTTTTCTCCGGCTCAGAAATTGCTCTCTCTTCGCTGGATAAGCTCACTTTGAAAAGGTTAATCAAAGAGAAGCCGAAGAAAGGACGCCGGATAGAATCTTTATTAATGAAGCCTTCCCGATGGTTGATTACTATTTTAATTGGCAACAATTTCGTTAACATTGCTGCTGCATCCATGGCTACTCTTCTGGTAGGAGAGATAATAGAGGGAACCCCGGGTAAAATTGTGGGAATAGCTACCGGAGTGATGACTTTCATAATCCTGGTATTTGGGGAGATTATTCCTAAAAGATACTGCCAACAGCGTGCCGAGACTATTTCCTTGAAGGTGGTTGGGCCAATCCTTGTGCTTTCTACAGTTTTAAGCCCCATAGTTAAAGCTCTAACCTTTTTTACTCAGATTATCTTGAAAACTGCAGGGTCAAAGAGATTCGCACGGGATCATTTAATTACGGAAAAAGAAATTCATACCCTTATTGATATAGGCCAGGAAGAAGGAGCCCTAGACAAGCAAGAAGAGAAATTGGTTCATAGTGCCCTGGAGTTCGATGAAACTCAGGCTAAGGAGATAATGATTCCCCGTACCAGCATGGTTTGTATTGATGAGGAGGCTAATCTATCAGAGCTAATAGATTTAATAAAAAGGGTTGGATACTCGAGGATACCTGTTTATCGAGAAAAAGTAGATAACATAACGGGAATAGCCTATGCTAAGGATTTATTACGTTTTCTCAGTGAGATAGATGTAGATAACAAAGAAATGAAGGTAAAAGAAATAATGCATCCTCCTATTTTCGTTCCCTACACCACTCACCTTGGTGAGGCATTCCGCAAACTTCAGGGAGAAAAAACTCACTTAGCTATCGTAGTGGATGAATATGGTGGAGTGGCGGGAATGTTGACGCTGGAGGACTTACTAGAGGAAATCGTGGGGGAGATAGAGGATGAATATGACCGCGGCGAAGAGAAGATAGCTATTTTAAGAGATGGATCCGCTCTAATAAAGGCAGAAACGGATATCGATGAAATTAATGAAAAATTAGGCAGCCATCTTCCGGAGGAGACAGACGCTTTTGAATCGATAGGTGGGCTTATTTTTGACCTTCTAGGAAGAATCCCCAAAGAAGGAGAAGTAATCCAATATGAAAACTTGAGAATAGCTATAGTAGAGGCAAATGAAAGGCGGATAAAGAAAGTTAAAATCTGGCAAAAACCTGAGGGGAAAAGCAAAAAATAAAAAAATGAAAGGACTAAGAAATTATTTTATTACTGGCTTGATTACCCTCCTTCCCCTGGGACTTACCATTATTGTTCTGGTATATGTTTTTCAAAAATTGGATGCCCTCTTGAGCAAGTTGGTACCCCTAATTACCCCTGCCCTTATTCCTCCCTCTATAATAGAAAAAGCAGGAGGACTGATTCCCATAGGAATAAAGGTAGCTGCTGTTTTGATTATAGTGGGGTTAATAACCCTATTTGGGTTTCTTGCCTCACAAGTAGTAGGCAGAAGAATTCTTGATTTCCTAGAGAGAAGAATATTCTTTAAAATTCCTCTTATAAGCACCATATACCGCCCTATCAAAGAGATCAACAACGTACTATTTACAGGAAAAAAGTATGTTTTTAAAAGGGTAGTTATAATGGAATATCCCCGCCGAGGAGTATACAGTATTGGTTTTGTTACGGCGGAGACGCTTTTGGAAACTCCTGGAGAGGACTCACCTCAAAAGGTATTAAGTGTATTTATTCCCACTACTCCTAATCCTACCTCTGGATATCTTACTCTGATTGCGGAAAAAGAGACTACCCCTCTATCTATTGGAATACAAAAGGCCTTCCAACTTATCATTTCGGGAGGAGCTCTCGCTCCTTCCTATAAAGATGAATTGAATAAATCGATGAGAACGCAGATCCACGCAGATAAATAAGATAGGTGAAAGAAGCAAAAAGTGGGCTCTTTCTATTTCTTGCGTTTTGCGCTTTTTTCTAAAACGCTGCTTTCCTTTATGAATCTTACTATCTCCTCGGGCTCTTCTGCTATATGAAATAAATTAAGGTCGCGGGAGGAAATTTTTCCTCTGGCTAAAAGTACTTCTTTAATCCAATCCATCAGACCCCTCCAGTATTCTTTCCCTACAAGAATTACCGGAAATGGTTTGATCTTCTGAGTTTGAATTAACTGCAGAGGTTCAAAAAGCTCATCTAAAGTTCCAAATCCTCCCGGGAAAATAACAAAAGCAACAGCATATTTTACAAACATAACTTTGCGGACAAAGAAATAACGAAAATTAAGATAGGTTCCAATGTACTTATTTGGTTTCTGTTCTTCAGGGAGGTCAATATTGAGCCCTACAGAAACTCCACCTGCTTCCATAGCTCCTTTGTTCGCTGCTTCCATTATCCCCGGCCCTCCGCCAGTGGCAATAGCATATCCCTCCTTAACTAATCTGCGAGCTGTTTCTTCTGCCTTTTGATAATCATTGTCCCCGGGGCGAGTCCTTGTTGAGCCAAATATAGATACCGCCGCAGGTATTTTAGACAAAACTTCAAATCCCTCTATGAACTCAGCCATAATGCGAAAAATTCTCCAGGAATCCTTTATCGCTACCTCATCAATAAGATATCGCTCATCCATGCCTATCTCCTTTTATCGCTCTAGCCAGGCTTTCGGCAAAAGCTCCCACTTCTTTTACCAAATTTTTCTCGTCCTTATATTTTTCTATTTTTTTAATAATGGCGCTTCCTACAACTACTGCCTCGACTAAAGAGGCGGTTTTCTTTGCTGCGGAAGGCGAAGAGATACCAAATCCTATCCCCACGGGGGTCGAGGTAAGGAAGTGAACCTTATCTACTAAATCTTTTAAGTTTTTATCTTTCCTTTTTTCATCACCGGTAATGCCAGCGTAGGCTACACAATAGATAAATCCGCGGCTGTGCTCACAGACTAGCTTTATTCTCTCTTCTGAACTAACCGGTGTAAGGAGAAAGATGATGTCAAGGTTGTTTTTTTCAGTCTCTTTTAATAAAAAATGGGCTTCTTCAGGGGGAAGGTCAACAATTATTAATCCATCTACCCCTGTGTGGGATGTTTTTTCTATAAATTTTTTTTCTCCAAACTTAAAGATAGGATTATAATACCCCATTAAGACAAGAGGAATTTCCGTCTGGTGGCGCAGTTCTTTGACTAAATCCAAAATTTTAACTGGAGAGATTCCTCCTTCTAAGGCTCTCTGGGAGGATCTTTGAATAACTAGCCCCTCAGCAATAGGGTCAGAGAAAGGAATCCCCAATTCTATAATATCAGCTCCTCTTTTCTCCAGCTCCAGAACTAAAGCCCTGGTTGTGATTAGGTCAGGATCTCCAGCGGTGATAAAAGGAATAAATGCTTTCCTGCCCTGTTTTTTTAATTCCTCAAATCTTTTCTCAATACGATTCATTTTCTCCTCAGTATTCCTGCTACTTGCTCCACATCCTTATCCCCTCGTCCAGAGAGGTTAACTATTACTATTTTGTCTTTATCTAGTTTAGGAACAAGTTTCTTTAAATAAGCAATGGCATGAGCACTTTCCAGTGCGGGAATAATTCCCTCAAGCTCGGAAAGAGCCTGGAAAGCCTCCAGGGTTTCTTTGTCCGTAACAGTAAAATATTTAGCTCGCCCGCTTTTCTTAAGCCAGGAGTGCTCTGGGCCCACTCCCGGATAATCCAGGCCAGGTGCCACTGAATGGGTTAAGCTGATCTGCCCATTTTCCTCTTGAAGTAGATAGCTTT
>JAUWRC010000048.1 GCA_030610745.1 Clostridia bacterium | reverse complement strand
AGTAGCGGTCGGATTTATCAAACATTGTAGCGGTGCGATTTATCGCACTTTGTCATTGCGAGGAGCGAAGCGACGTGGCAATCTCGAAAGAGCAAATCACCCGTGTTCAAAATATATCAGAGTCTTTAGAAAATGGACAATTTCGTATTGCGTGATGTGTATTGCGCATCTCCTCTCCCCTGTGGGGAGAGGATTAAGGTGAGGGGGAGAAGAGGAAAAGTAGCCTGTTCCCTTTACTAGAACGAATGTTTGGCACAGATATTGCTCTTTTTGTATAAATAGAGCAAGCAAGAGAGCCTCCATATTTCTTTGCTTGAGGTATTATTTGACAAACAAAATACCTTCAGGTATAGTAAATAAAAGTATGGCGGTGACGTGATTTGACTATAATTGAAGAATCTGATAAGATAAGAATGAAAGAGGGGTCTTTGACAATAAGGAAAATAAAGAGCCAGAGCTAAAAATGATAGGATTAAAGCCCTAAGCCCACTTGACAGATTTAAAAAATGTGGTAAAATAGTAAAAATATAATAAAAATGGAAATTGAGGAAAGGGGGTGAGAAGGTAAGTAAAAAAAGAGTTTGGAAGTATTGCTACTGGATAGAAAGTAGTAAAAGAAGAAAAACGTAAAATACATAAAAGGGGGAGAGGAAAATGAAGAAAGTTTTAATTGGGATAATGGTGCTAGTATGTGTAGCACTGATTTCTGGCACAGCGTTAACAGCACAGACTTTCTACAGCGTTGATGTTGAAGGTAGCATAGAGTTTTTGATTCTTGATGAGAATGGATTAGCGCTTACCGGTACGGGAACTGGCCCTACCATGTTGACTCCTAGCTTATCAATTACTATAGGCCCCTGGACAGCTGACACTAGCTCCATCACCTATAAAGCTGGTATGGGCACTATCGGTCTTGTTTTAGATGCAGGGCAGACTATATATGATTTGGGAGGCGTCAGCGGAAGTCCAGGTGTAGTCGTAACTGCAGATGCGACACCTCTAGCACTGAGTGCAATATATAGTGAGGCTGGTGCATACTATGGAGCGGAAGGAACATATGCAACAGATGCTGTTACATTGGGAGTAGCCTATGCCACCGGTGGAAACTATGGCGCAAAGTTAGTGCTAGTAGTGGATCCTATAACTGCAACTCTTATCGCTGGTTTAGGCGGTGGAGTTATAGGTAAATATAGCCTCGGCGTTGAGGCCGGCATGGCAGCGGGTACGCTTGCACTCGGCTATCATGATACTGGTTTGCTCACCGCAGGAGTGACGGGGCTTCCTTTGACTGATACTACCAGTCTTGATGTAGGTCTTTCAAGTATCGGCGGAGCGACTACCCTTACCGCAACGGCCACAACTGCTTTAGGTGGCGGTGTTACGTTGACCACAGCGGCAGTGAGTGCACCTCTTGTTGGAGTTACTTATGACGTACTGATAGGGGTGGCTTTCTAGAGGTTTTCTAGATTAAGAAGCTAAGCAAAAAAGAGTGTGCAAAAATTAGCTTAAGAAAAAAGGGAGGGAGGAGCTTTAGATGACAGGTTCATCCCTCCCTTTTAAATTAAAAAGGGAATTTATCGAGGTGAGAAATGGCCAAGGTAAGACTAAAGAATGTTTTTAAAGTATTTGGAAAAGTGGAGGCAGTCAAGAATTTTAATTTAGATATTGGAGACGGGGAATTTGTTATTCTCGTAGGACCTTCCGGGTGCGGGAAGACTACTACTCTAAGAAGTATTGCCGGCCTGGAGGAAGTTACTTCAGGTGAGATTTATATTGGAGATAGATTGGTTAATGATGTCCCTCCCAAAAATAGGGATATTGCTATGGTTTTTCAGAACTACGCCCTTTATCCTCATATGAACGTATATAAAAATATGTCCTTCGGATTAAGATTAAGGAAAATTCCCCGGCCTGAAATAGATAAAATAGTAAGAAGAACAGCAGACCTATTAGGTATTGGTGAACTGTTAGATAGAAAACCAAAAGAACTCTCTGGTGGACAGCGTCAAAGAGTAGCCCTGGGAAGAGCCATTGTTCGTGATCCTCACGTATTTTTATTTGATGAGCCTCTTTCTAACCTGGATGCTAAATTAAGAATTACCATGAGGGCAGAGCTCCTAGACCTGCATCAGCGTTTAAAAACCACCTCCATTTATGTGACCCATGATCAATTAGAGGCTATGACCATGGCAGATAGGATTGTGGTCATGAATGAGGGGATAATCCAACAGGTAGATATTCCTCAAAAGGTGTATGATCATCCTGTTAATAGATATGTAGCTGGATTTATTGGCTCACCTTCTATGAATTTTCTTCCCTGCAAGGTTGTTAAAGGGAACGGCGACCTTTACGCTGTCAATAAAAGTTATAGACTAAGGATTCCTCAGGATAAGACTAAATTCTTGACCGATTATATAGGTAAAGAGGTTATATTGGGAATCAGACCTGAACATATAAATGCCAAAGACGCGGTAATAAGAAAATACGATCCAAAGAGCATTTTTCAGGCTTCAATATGGGTGGTAGAACCTCTGGGTTCAGAGAAACTTGCTCACATAAAGAGTGGAAAACACATTCTCGTTACCCGTCTCGATCCTCACATTGATCTAAAGCCAGGTGACGAGGCTGAGTTTGTTGTCAAGATGGACTTCATCCATATATTTGATAAGGAGACAGAAAAGACAATCTTCTAGTCGTTGCTCGAAAAGAAGAAGGGTAGGAGGGGGAAAGAGTAGTTTCACCCCTCCTTTTTTATTAGATTATTCAACTACTTGACTGCAGAGCACGCTGAGAAATTCAGTTAATTCAGTTAAATTAGTTAAATAACAACTCGTAGCCTTTGTGTCATATTTTTAACTTCATAAATTTCTTTTCCCTAACTCAATCTCTAATCTCTCAATTAACTAATCTCTTCTTCTCTACGTACTTTGCGATCTCTGTGGTGAATAGGAAATAAATTAATGAAAACTGTTGTTTTAGTGGATGGTTATAATGTAATTCATAGCTTTCCCAGATTGAAGAAGCTATTAAAGAAAAGCAGAAATCAAGCTCAGGAAGAGCTGGTTAGATTAGTGGATAACTACTGCTGCCTGGAAGGTGTAGAAGGGTATGTGGTTTTTGATGCTTATAGACGTCCCTCTCTTGATACCAGCGAGGAAGCAGGTTCCGGATTAAAGATTATCCTTACTGGAAAAGGGGAAACGGCTGATTCTTATATTGAGAGGTTTGTTTCTCAATATAGGTCTTGTTATAATTATATCTACGTAATTACTTCAGACTATTCTCAGGGGATGACCGTAGTTGATGAGAAGGTTCTTGTTCTTTCTCCTGAGAATTTCTTTAAAGAGATTGAATCTTGCCAGAAGGCTTTAAAAGAAAGCTATTTACCCAGCCCACCCGGATCCCATCCAACCATGTCTGATTATCTGAGGGATGAAGTTAGAAAGAAATTAGAGGAGTTCAGAAGAAAATAGTCCGAGACTATTTGACATCTTGCCTATTTTGTATAATATAAAGCGATACAAATTCGTTGTTCGTTGCTCGTCGCTCGTGTCCCCTCACCCCTTCCCTCTCCCCACAGGGGAGAGGGAGCAATGCTGTATGCTCTACGTTATTTACCATACGCAATACGAGATAGGTAGGAGGAAGTTGAAAGAAGTAAAAATAAAGATAAAAGATAGGAATCAGGCGGAACTTCTCTGCGGCGAAAAAGATGAGAATTTGAAATTTATAGAGAAGGAATTAGGGGTTGCCTTTACTTTAAGAGATAATTCCTTGAAGATTGAAGGAGCGAAAGAAGGGGCAGAGAAGGCAGAGGAACTGATTAGAAGGATTTTCCTGGAACTGGATAAAGGATATCCTCTCTATCCCGAAGAGATAAAATCTGCCCTGAGGAGAATAAAGGAGGGAAGAGAAGGAGATTTAGATGAGGTTTTTTCTCCCGTGATTTTCACTACCCCTCGGGGAAGAAAGATAAGACCAAGGACAAAGGGACAGCGGGAATACGTAAAGGCAATGAGGGAGAATGAAGTTACTTTCAGTATTGGCCCTGCTGGAACAGGTAAAACCTATTTAGCTGTAGCCATGGCTGTAGCAGCACTAGAGAAGGAAGAAGTAGTGCGCATAATTTTGACTCGTCCTACTGTAGAGGCAGGGGAAAAGTTAGGTTACCTGCCCGGAGGACTGGAGGAGAAAGTAGAACCATATCTTCGTCCTTTATACGATGCTCTGTATGAGCTAGTCCTTGCTGATAAATTTCAGAGTTTTCTGGAGAGGAGAATTATTGAGATTGCTCCCCTGGCTTATATGAGGGGACGTACCTTAAATGATGCTTTTATCATCCTGGATGAGGCGCAAAATACAACCTATGAGCAAATGAAAATGTTTTTGACCAGATTAGGGTTTGGTTCAAAGGTAGTAGTTACCGGAGATATTACCCAGATTGATCTTCCTGCGTCTAAAAATTCAGGATTAGTAAAAGTGCAGTCGCTATTTAAAAGTATAAAGGGGATGCAGACTGTCTATCTTACTCAAAGAGATGTAGTAAGGCATCATCTGGTGCAAGAGATTGTAAAAGCTTATGAAAGTTATGAAAAATAGATTAAAGCTCATTAAAAGATTTGAGAAGGAAAAGACCCCGCAAGAAGAAAGATTCAAGCTCAAAAATTTATTTGTAGAGAAACATCTCTCAAAATGGATATGGGGAATAGGGCTTGTAGTAGGCTTATCTCTGGTCTTTCTTTTATCTTCGCCAAAAGAGGCCGCTCTTTTTATTAATAAGGCGGGGATGATTATTCTCATAACTCTCTTTGTTTCTATTTCATCCCTCTACCTTTTTAAGTTCTGGCCAAAATTTCTTCTGTTTAAGCCATTGTCTTTGTTGGGAATTTTAATCATCTCTACGGTCATAATAGGCGGAATTATTACAGTTTTGCCCCAGGTATCTAATTACTTTATCCCTCTTGCCTTTTTATCTATTTTGGTTTCGCTTCTTTTTGTTCCTGCTTTATCTATTATGGTGACTTTACTCTTGGCCATTCTTTTCAGCATTAGTACCCAGAGCCTGGAGATTCTACCAGTTCTGGCGGTAGGAGGAATGGTAGGAGCCTACAGTGCTTCTTTTGTTCATCAAAGGACTGATTTAACTAAAAGTGGCCTTTATGTAGGCCTGGCCAATGTCTTGGTAATATTGGCTGTGAGCCTGCTGGCTAACTATTCGGTATCCGAGATAATCCCTTTGACTCTGTGGGGAATGGGAAGCGGACTTTTTTCTAGCATTTTAGCTACAGTGGTTTTACCTTATTTAGAGACTTACTTTGGCGTAATTACCGACATTAAATTGCTAGAACTAAGCAATTTTAATTCCCCCCTCTTAAATAGATTAACCCTAGAGGCTCCTGGCACCCATCACCATACTATAATGGTTGCCAGCCTAGCTGAGGCTGGAGCAGAAGCTATTGGTGCTAACTATCTTTTGACAAGAGTAGGAGCTTATTATCATGATGTGGGTAAGATTATTCGGCCTCATTTTTTTTTCGAAAATGCTGGATTAAGCAAGAATAATCATCATGATAGGGTGCGCCCCAATATAAGCTCCATCATTGTCACCTCTCATGTAAAAGATGGGGTAGAACTTGCTCAGGAGAATCGACTTCCTCAGGCTATCATCGATATCATCAGAGAGCATCATGGAACCGGATTAATAGCTTATTTTTATAGAGAGGCGCTCTTGAAGGGAAACAAAAGAGATAAAGAGTCAATAGAGGAGGAAAATTTCCGTTATCCAGGGCCTAAGCCCCAAACTAAGGAATCAGCCATTGTCATGTTAGCCGATTCAGCAGAAGCTGCCTTTCGTTTTGCTCCTCGCAAAACTCTTAAAAGCATAGAGGCTCAGGTGAACAAGGTTATAGATAACAAATTAAAAGATGGGCAGTTAGACGAATGTAATTTAACCTTAAGAGAGATAAGCAGGGTGAGAGATGCTTTTACCCGAACTCTTATAGGTATTGTTCATACGCGGGGAAGGTATCCTGAAGAGATGCTGGTGAGGAAGCTGTAAGCTGGATGGCTCATAGCTCATGGCTGATGGCTCACAGGTAAATGGGTTAAGCTATAAGAACTTCTTAAATGTGCGATAAATCGCACCGCTACTATACGCTAAACGCTACCCGCTATACGCTAAATTAGATATGTTTAAGATTCAGATAAAAAATCTTCAGGGAAGACGGGTGAATCAAAGATTTTTGAGAAAAATTATCTCGCAGACCTTAAGGAATGAATTGGCGAGCGAGGATAAAGAGGTTAGTCTAGCCCTGGTGAATAATAAAAAGATAAGTGAGTTAAATGAGAAGTTTCGAGGAGTAAGGAGAATTACTGATGTACTGGCCTTTTCCTTAGGAGGGGAATTTGTTTCTACGAAGAATCTTCTGGGAGAGGTGGTGATTTCAGTAGATAAGGCAGAGGAACAGGCCAGAGGAGAGGGGCATTCTTTGAGGAATGAGCTTGCTCTTTTAACGGTTCATGGAGTTCTTCACTTGCTTGGCTACACTGATGAAGAAAAAGAGAAGAAAGAGCTCATGCGGGATAAGGAAGGCCAAATCTTGCGAGATTTAGGAATAAGAAAGGAGAGAGGCTGATGAGAAAAGAAAATAAAAGACCGGTTTTCCTGGCTATTTTGTTATGCTTTTTGTTAGGTCTGGGTATTTGCTCTTTGTTAGGTTTGGGTATTCAGGCAGCGAAGGCAGACATTTACCTTAAAATAGGTTATGTAGATTTCGAGAAGCTCTTTAATGAGTATGAGAAAACTGAAGATCTAGACGCCCGGTTAAACAGACAGGCTGAAGAATATCAGCAAACTCTAGAAGAGAAAAAAGAAGAGATAGAGTCCTTAACAAACGAGCTAGAAAAGCAGAGTTCAATACTTACCGAGGAGGCCAAACAGGAAAAACAGACAGAGATACAGCAGAAAGTTGATGAATGGAACAGTTTAGCCCAGGAGTTTAATGAAAAACTCCAAGAGCAAGGTGCGGAGTATACCGAGGAGATAAAGAGTGATATCGTAGCTATGGTAAGGATTATTGCTGAGAAAGAAGGATATCGCTTTGTTTTCAATTTTATTAAAGAAGAAGATTTAATATATCTTACAGAGCCTGAATTAATATATATTGCTCCTGACCCTGAACTTGATTTAACAGAAAAGGTGTTCCTTAGATTGAATGAAGAGTACAAAGAAAAGAAATGAAGAAAACTTTAAAGGAATTGGCAGGGTTAATCCAGGGCAGTATTGAAGGGGATAAAAACATAATAATAGAGGGCGTAGCTAAGGCGGAGGAGGCAAAGAAAGGTGAGATTATTTTTGCTGTCTCCGAGAAGTTCCTGGATAAAGCCAGGAATAGCCAGGCCTCAGCAGTAATCGTCCCCTTGAAAGTTAAAAATTTCCCGAAACCTATCATTCGTGTAAGAGATCCTCGCTTAGCTTTTGCTCAAGTTCTGGAACTTTTTGCCCCTCAAGTACAAAGATTTTCTGGAATTCATCCTACAGCTCTAATAGGTAAAGATGTGAAGCTGGGTAAGAACGTTACCCTGGGCCCTTATGTAGTAGTGGGTGATGGAGTTGAAATAGGAGATAATGTTTATCTCGGTTCCGGAGTATATCTGGGCAATAAGGTCCTTATAGGAAAAGATAGTCTCCTATATCCCCGAGTAACTATTCTAGATGATACTACTGTTGGAAAGCGGGTGCTCATTCATTCGGGAACAGTTATAGGTTCAGATGGCTTTGGCTTTGTTAAAAAGAAAGATGGATCTTATCACAAGATTCCTCAAGTGGGCAGGGTGGTCATCGGGGATGAGGTGGAGCTCGGAGCTAATGTAGCCATAGACCGGGCAACGACAGGAGAGACCCGCATAGGTTCCGGATGTAAGATTGATAATTTAGTCCACATTGCTCACAATGTTACTCTGGGAAAAAATGTTGCCATAGTAGCTTTAGCAGGAATTTCAGGAAGTTCAACTCTGAAAGATGGAGTGATTATGGCTGGTCAGGCAGGAGTAACCGAACATGTAACTATAGGCAGTAATACCATAGTGGCTGCCAAAGCCGGAGTTACTAAAAATACACCGAGTAATCTATTTGTTTCCGGCTTTCCGGCAAGATTACATTCTAAGCAGAAAAGGGCAAAGGCTATTGCCAATCACTTGCCCCGACTTGTAAAAAGGATTAAGGAATTAGAAAAGAAGATGGGAGAAAGATAGAATGATACATCGGCAAAAAACTATTGGGAAAACTGTTTCCTATAAAGGAAGAGGACTGCATTTAGGAAGAGAGGTTACTCTTACGTTGGAACCGGCACCCCCGGGAAAGGGAATAGTCTTTGTACGGGAAGATATACCTGGCTCTCCTCAGATTAGAGCAAGAGTGGACAAGGTAGTAAGCAATGTGCGAGGGACATCTCTGGGGGAGGGAGAAGTCAAAGTTCGAACAGTAGAACACATCTTAGCAGCTTTAGCTGGTCTGGAGATAGATAATGTAAGGGTTAAAATTGATGAGGAGGAGATTCCAGCTGGTGACGGAAGTGCTCTTCCTTTTGTGAAATTGATTCAGAAAGCGGGAGTGGTAGAACAGGAGATGCCGCGGGAGTTTTTTAAAGTAGAGGAGCCTCTTTGGATAGAAGAAAAAGACAAGAGATTAGTGGTTCTTCCCTCTTCTGAGTTAAAGATTACCTATACGGTAGATTTTCCTTACTCTCCTCTCAAATCTCAATTTGCCGAGTTCAGCATTAATGAGCCCACGTTTACTCAGGAGATTGCTCCGTCGAGAACTTTTGGTTTTATGGAGGAAGTAGAAAGCTTAAAAGAAAGAGGTCTTATTCAAGGGGGGTCTTTAAAGAATGCGGTAGTGATTAATAAAAAGGGAATTATTAATAAAGAAGGATTGAGATTTCCTAATGAGCCTGTGCGCCATAAGATTCTCGACTTAATAGGAGACCTTTATCTTTTGGGTGGACCTATCCAGGTTCACATTATAGCTGTGAAATCTGGCCATTCCTTTAACGTCAGATTAATTCAGAAGCTGGAAAAGCTAAAGGAAAGAAAAAAAGGCTTCCTGAATATAGATGATATTGAAAGAATCCTTCCCCATAGATATCCTTTTCTTCTTGTGGACAGAATTCTGGAGGTGGGAGAAAAGGAGATAGTGGGGATAAAAAATATTACTGTAAATGAGCCTTATTTTGCTGGTCATTTTCCCGGACATCCTGTAGTGCCGGCAGTTTTAATTATTGAGGCTATGGCTCAGGTAGCAGGGGTCTATCTTTTACACAAGAGTGAAAATCAGGGTAAGTTAGCTTATTTCGCTGGAATTGATAAGGCCAGGTTTAGAAAACCGGTAGTGCCGGGAGACCAATT
>JAUWRC010000076.1 GCA_030610745.1 Clostridia bacterium | reverse complement strand
AGTACCTCCGGTTATCAGATAGGTGATCTTTTGCTCCCGAGAAAGACCGTACTCCTCGGTCTCTATTGACTGTATCTGAGTGTTCAGGTAACCTTCAGCTGCTATGTCTACCCAGGGTCCGTAATTAGAATATTTCTCCTTTTTTCCTAGGCTATTCACAGCGGCAACTGCTATCGCCTCATCATAGGCTGCTGGATAACACTCAGAGGATGTATTCTCATTCCCCGCTGCTGCAACAATTATCACTCCTCTGTTTGAGAGTTCCCGGATGAGGGTATGTTCCAATGTATCGTAGCTATAACTACCGAAGCTGAGGAGATTGAACACCTTGCTGAACAAAGTAATTATCAATCTTCCTTACATCCTTAAGCTGGGACTTTATTGTCCCGAGAGTATAACCGCGTTGGAAAGACCACGAAGTAAACTCATCGAGAATCGAACCAAGAATAGGAAGGGAAAGATAGTCTTGATAGGATCTTGGACGTAGCTGTAAAAGCATTTTTACCTCCTTTTTGCATCTAGATTTAGGAGGTATTATACACTCTTACATTGAGATATTCTATACTTTACTTTTATTAATGTGGAGTAATAAGAAGGGAAGAACCTTTAAATTACGGGTTTATGATGATTCCTGGTATGTTCTCAACATTAATGAACTCTTAACATAAGACTATAGTGGGAAGGTAGATTTGTCCTGTACAGGGAAACTCAAATAAGGATACTACAAATCCTGCTGCAAAAGCCGCGATGAGATGTTTTCCTAGCCCAGAATCTGCATCCATAAATCGATGGGTGGTCTTATGGATTTTTTTCTTTAGAAAAGCTGGCAGTTGGAGTTTAATGTCTTGCAACTTACCCTTTTTTGCCTTTAGGTAATCATGTATACTTAGAGAACCCAACATTAAAGCAACCACTGCTGTGAGAGAGAATACTATCAGTGAAACCAGAGGAAAAACTACCAGCGCCTGGACAAAGCGAAGTGCTCCGATTCCAATCAAAAAATAGGCGAGGAAGACGGCCAGGGTATAGATCGAACCTACGGCTAGAATCGCCTTACCTTTTCGCCCAATAAGGGTAAGCCAGGATATAAAAAATATGATTACAGCAAAAGCACAGGGGTTGACACCATCTATCAGACCAGCTCCCATAACCGTCAGGGGCCTCCAGGACCGGAATTCCCGCACCAGAACCTCTTTAGTTTCAGACGATTCTATCTCTACCTTCTCCCAGGGAGGGCTTGAACCTGATTCCTCGTATTTCTGAAGTAATTCTTCCAGATGAGCTTCATCAAGATCCTTTCCCAAAAGGTAATCTTGGCCGATAAAAACTACCGGACTTACCAGTCTTTTCATTTTGGGAACTCCATATTCCATACACAGAGCTAGCTCTAATTCCTTATTTCTCTCTGAAGAAAGGTCGTATTCTCTTACGGTTAAGTTAGGATATTTTTGCTCAAGACTTTTTATGAGATAGTTTACCCGGTCACATTCCTTGCATCCTGGCTGGTAAAAATACGCTAAATGGATGGTCTTGTTACTGGAGTCAATCTCCCGGGTATTGGGCTGCCCTAGGTTTGAAACTAAGGGCCAATCGCATCCTCCTTGGGAAATACAATCCCTGACTATACTTTCCAACTTCTCTTCTATTTCTTGGGAGCTCCCTAAAATGTATTGATCGATAAAGATTGCGGGAATGTCATTTTCTGTGTCTCCGTATTCGTCTTCCAATTTCACTAAGAGGTCATAGTTTTGAGGATCGCTTATCTCAAATAGTTTTTTTTCTAATATCGGTCCCCATTTTTTTTCTAACTCGGGTAAGAATTCGTGGATTATATAATCACAATGGAGGCAATCCTCTGCATAGAAAATGAACATCTTTACTCCACCTTCTGGCAAAGCAAAAGCCGTGAAATCCCCCAGAATACTTATACTGAAGAATAGAATCAGGAAAAAGAAAAAAAGGAGATAGGTTTCTTAGGATAGATTCTCAATTGGCATGTCCTATCCTCATTTCACGACTCCCTCTACGGGAAGAGCAATAGTGATGTAGAGATAATCCTCCACTCGGCCAGTCTTTTGGATGGGGTTGAGAGTGACATCGATTTCTACTTCTTTCCCGGAACTAATCTCTACTGAGGAGGGAATAACGGTCAAGAATTTGGAAGCACTTTCGATTTTTATGATTCTGATATTTCTCTTCGCCCAGTTCTTGAGTTGGATAGTGGCGGTATAGTCTTTACCCTGTTCGATGACCCCGAAGTCTAAAAAAATTGGAAAGATGCTGAGCTCCGATCTTGGTTCTATTACATAACCGCTGATGGGAAAATAAACGGATTTTGTTAAGGGATCATTGGAGTCTATGTAGAGATACTCTCTCACTAGCCCTGTCTGTTTGCTAGAATCGTAAGCAAGGTTGACTTTGCCAGTCTCTCCGGGAGGAATACTCGCGGCGGAGATGAGTTTGGCTGTACATGGGGGCGATGTTCTCAAGCTAATAATTTCGAGCTCTCGCTCACCAGTATTTTGGATTGGTAGGATAAAAGTAACTCTTTCTCCTTTAGTAATCAGTCCGAAATCCCAGCCATTTTGTTCTAGGTTAATGACAGGGCTTGGAGGCACCTCAACGACTGCGGTTATGGTAAGTTTTTTGCGGGGTTCGTCAGGATCGTTTGATTCAACATAGATGTATTTATTAACCTTACCTTTGAATCCAGAGGAGTTGAAGGTCACTTCGATTTGGGCACTACCTCCCGGTGAAACCTGCGATGAGGAAAGAAGCGCAGCCGTGCATCCACAAGACGGTCTCACTCTGTTGATGATGAGCACGGTTTCTCCTAAGTTCTTCACCTCGAATACATGGGTTACTTTATCTCCATGGGTGACGGTTCCGAAGTTCCATAAATCTTCGGAAAACTCTATGTCTGGCGCAGAGGTCTCTTTTTCTGCAGATAAGCCGAAAACGAATCCTACACTGACAAAAAAGACCAAAACTAACAATAAGGACCAGATTATCTTTCTCATTTAAGTAGCTCTCCTTTCATCAAAGAATTTTTTTAGGGGATTTCCCTGTTTATTTGGCCACTGTCGGCTCTTAAAAAGAGTAAGCTATTCCTTTGTAGGTCACTTTCCTTTATCATATATTATAGCTAACGGGTTCTTTTGTCCAGCCTTTTCCCCTCAACTCTGGTTTCTTCGGATTTTGAAAGCTTTATATCTTTGGCCCTAGCCCGAGCTTGTTCGGCACTGATGATATCCCTTTGGAAGAGTTCTTTGAAGGAGTAATCCATAGTTCTCATTCCCGGGACGGTTCCGCTTTGCATATAGCTGTAAACTTGATGAGCGTTTCCTGATCGAATAAGGTTTGCTATTGCAGCGGTATTCATGAGGATTTCTATCGCTGCCACTCTTCCCTTTCCATCCTTTCGGGGAAGGAGGGTCTGAGCAATAATCCCCTGGAGAGAAGAAGCGAGTTGAATACGAATTTGAGTCTGTTGATGGGCAGGGAAAGCATCAATAATGCGGTCAACTGTTTGGAGGGCATCGCGAGTGTGAAAGGTAGCCAAGACCAGGTGGCCAGTTTCGGCTGCGGTAATGGCGGTAGCGATGGTATCAATATCCCTCATTTCCCCAATTAAAATGACATCCGGATCCTGACGTAGAGAATATTTGAGAGCTTGGGCGAATGATTGGATATCGGTTCCCAGTCTACTTGCTCGACCATGGCCTTTTTGTGGGAATGGAGGTATTCGATGGGATCTTCGATGGTGATGATGTGTACTTCCTTCTTTTCGTTAATGGCATCAATCATAGCTGCTAAAGTCGTAGATTTTCCAGAGCCAGTGGGTCCAGTGACCAAAATCAGACCATTGGGTTGCAGCGCGAGATCGTAAAGCACCTCGGGAAGACCAAGTTGCGAAAGAGAAGGTGAATTTATGGAAATGAGGCGGAAGGCTGCGGCCACTGATCCCCTTTGGTAGTGGACATTCACGCGAAAACGTCCTACTCCTGAGACCTTGCAAAGAAGATTCTCATTTAGTAAATATTCAGTCAACCCCGTCTAAAATTTTCCAACTTTTTGCCACCCGAGTCAAATCCCATTTTTTACTTTTCCCTTACGTCCATTTAACCTTTATGGTATATAATAGCTATGAAGGGTAAATTGTATATCTTCCGTGGCCGAGAATTCATTGATTTGAAGATAAAATATCCTGAGCTAAGTAGCTGGGCAGAAGAATGGATTGTTGGTAGAAAGAATTACTGGGGGAATCATTACCTTCTGGTGGAACTCTAACGGGGTTTACTGAGTATTTACGTATTTTCACAGAGTCGCCGAATCTGGAACAGTACGGACTTCTCTGAAGAGAGACGGCCTGCGGTTATAAAACTATGTAGATTAAGTATCCTGCTAGACTAAAGAAAAAAATAGCAGTCAGGAGCTTGACTAAAGCCGAGTGCTTTTCCAGAATCCTGACCAAATAGGGGATTGAAGTTCCCCAATAGACCAAGGAGAGAATGACCAGCAGAGGAACGACAAACATAATGTTATAAAGAATTAGGTAGCTCAAGGCAGCGGTTTTCATAGTAGGGATATGACTAATAAAGACTATAGTGGGAAGGTATATCTGTCCCGTGCAGGGAAACTCAAATAGGGATACTACAAAACCTGCGGCAAAAGCCGCGATGAGATGTTTTCCTAACCCAGAATCTGCATCCATAAATCGATGAGTGGTCTGATGGATCTTTTTCTTCAGAAAAGCAGGTAGTTGTAGCTTAATCTCCTTTAATTGCCCTTTTCTTGCCTTTAGGTAATCATAGATGCTCAAAACACCGAGCACCAGAGCAAATGCAGCAGTGAAAGAAAAGAGTATCAGTGAAATCCACGGGAAAGCTACCAGGGCCTGGACGAAGCGGAGAGCCCCGATTCCGATGAGGAAGTAGGCGAGAAAGACTGCCGATGTGTAGATGAAGCCTACCGCGAGAATCGTCTTTCCTTTCCGCCCAATCAGAGTGAGCCAGGATACGAAAAAAATGATGACCGCAAAAGCACAAGGGTTAACACCATCTATGAGACCGGCTCCCATCACGGCAACAGGTCCCCATGACCAGAATTCTCGCACCAGAACCTTTTGGGTTTGCGACGATTCTGCCTCGACCTTGTCCCAAGGAGGACTCGAACCGACTTCTCGGTATTTCTGAAGTAATTTTTCCAGGTGAGCTTTATCAAGGTCTTTCCCCAAAAGGTAATCTTCCCCGATGAAAACTATCGGGCTTGTGAGCCATTTCTTTCTTGGAACTTCATATTCTATACAGAGAGCAAGCTCCAGTTCCATATTTTCCTCGAAAGAAAGGTCGTATTCTCTCACGTTTAAGTGAGGGTAATTTTGTTCAAGATTCTTTATGAGATAGTGTACCCGGTCACACTCCTTGCATCCTGGCTGAGAAAAGTACGCTAGATGGGTGGTCTTATCGCTCACGGCGGTTTTTCCGGCATCGGGCTGGACGAGCTCTGAAAGAAAAGGCCAATCGCATCCTCCCTTTAAAATACACTCCTTAACTATATCTTTTAAGTTCTCCTCTATCTCTGGGAGACTACCCAAAACGTATTGATTGACAAAAACTGTGGGAATTTCATTTTCAATGTCATCGTATTGATTTTCCAGAGCCACAAGTAGGTCATAGTTTTGGGCATCGCTTATCTCGAATAGTCTTTTCTCTATCACCGGTCCCCATTTTTGTTCTAACTGCGGCAAAAGATCATGAATGAGATACTCACAGTGGGAGCAATCCTCGGCGTAGAAAATGAACATCCTCACTTTACCTTCTGGGGAAGCCAACACTTTGAAACCTTCTCCTATATTAATACTTAAGAGGAGAATCAGGGAAAGGAAGAAGATGAAAGTAGTTCTTTTGCAATAGGTTATCAAGAGCCGCATCCTCTATTTCCTTTCATGAAGGAATTCTCTTTGAGGGATTTATTTGATATCTTTGGTTATCGTGGATTTTCGCTCATCCCAGTCGTCAGAAAGAATAATCCCAAAACAAATAGATGTCAACCTGTTTGCTAAGGTGACCGGTCTACGCCCTAAGGAAATTGGAATGGCGAGGATGCTAGTCAACTGGCAGTGAAAACGAAGTGTTTGGTTTTATGTTCTTTTTCGGTCTGTCCTCATATTCTGTAATCGAAATAAAGGGATCCTGGCGAAATTCTCTGAGCCTTCATTTTTTCGTTGGCCTAAAACACCAAAATAGCTTTCTTATAGGGAAAAGAATTCATTAAGATTTAAGAAAACTGTACTTTCCTCTTTCTTCTGCTGAGAAGGTAGAGTTCAGTGAAACCTCTTTTTCAGTCTTTAAGGACGTTATATCTTCGGCCCAAGTTTGAGCTTGTTCGGCACTAATAATATCTTTTTCTACTAGCGCTTGCAGGGACTGCGCCATTGTTCTCATTCCCAGCTCAGTACCGGTCTGCATGTAACTGGAGATTTGATGAGTCTTTTGGGATCGGATTAGATTGGCTACTGCCAGCACGTTGATAAGAATCTCTAGCGCCGCAACGCGTCCCTTTCCATCTTTTCTAGGTAAGAGAGTTTGCGCGATTATCCCGACAAGAGAGGAGGCTAGCTGAGTCCTTATTTGAGTCTGTTGATGGCCAGGAAAGACGTCGATGATGCGGTTAATGGTTTGGGGAGCATCCCGAGTATGAAGAGTGGCCAAAACGAGATGTCCAGTTTCAGCAGCGGTAATGGCAGTAGAGATGGTTTCTAAATCCCTCATTTCTCCCACTAGAATGACATCCGGATCCTGACGTAAAGAGTACTTTAGGGCCTCAGCAAATGATGGGGTGTCGGTTCCCAGTTCTGCTTGTTCAATCATTGCCTTTTTGTGAGTGTGGAGGTACTCAATTGGGTCTTCGATAGTGATAATGTGTACCCTTCTTCTTTCGTTGATAGCGTTAATCATAGCAGCTAGAGTGGTAGATTTTCCTGAACCAGTTGGTCCGGTTACCAAAATTAACCTTTCTTTTCTTTTCTTCTAGTTTAGGAGAATCTCAAACGAAAAATCTCCTGCAAGCGGCTCAATCCTCTTATGACACTTTTGATAAATGTTTTGAAGAAGAGATTGCTTTTCAATCTCTCTCCCGACAGAAAAATTCTTTCACCTTCCCCCTTTAGGAAAGGAAAGAATCTTCACTCAACGGCCCATCTCATACCTCAGTCCACTTACTAATTACTAGAGTCCAGATGGGCTCATGTCCAGGCATTCCATCTATGAGCTTTACTTTCACTACATAGTGCCCGGCACCCAAAGTTGTTTCCCAATTGGGGGATTCTCCGTATGAGAAAAGTAAAGGAAAAGTTTTTAAATGTTTCTGAGCATGTTCTTGGTTTTTTTCCTTCAAACATTCCTAAACTCAGACTTTAGTAGATAAAAAAAATTATCCTCTTCAAAAGAAAAGGACGATTGGAGTTAACCCACAACTTCGGTAACCCAGCTACCATACAATAAGGTCTGAGACTTTGCGTCCTA
>JAUWRC010000131.1 GCA_030610745.1 Clostridia bacterium | reverse complement strand
ATTCACAGGGGAAGGAAGAGAAGAGTTCTTAAGTCAGGCGAAAAATGATTTGGATTTAATCCTGGTAGGAGTTACCGAAGCAGGTATAAAAAAGGGACAAATTGGCATGGATGTACTCGATGAAACTTTGTTTAGGTACTTTACCGAGCATGGCCGGGAGAGTAATATTTCGGTTATAGATACGGATAACCTTAAAAATAATGGCCAAATTGTGAGAGATATCCAGATGGGATATGCCAGAGAAAAAGGAAACACCCCTTATTTATCCTGGTTTGAAAATAATGTTGACTTCCTGGATGAGATGGGAGACAGAGTAGTGCCAAATCCCAGTGCTATTTCCCAGGTAATAAAAAAGGAAGCTAGAAGAAAAATAGGAAAAGAGGACCACCTGGCTACTTATACGGAAAAGATGCCAGAGCAGTGGTCGCTGGTGCTTGGAGATCCCAAGGGAAGATTAAGAGTACCTTTTTTTGAACTTGCTCATAAGGGAGTAGTTGTTACAAAAAGCAGCATTGACTCTTATCATAATTGGAAGTTAAGACTGGTTAACTCGGTTCACATTCCTTTTCTAACTCATCTGGTTCAATTATCCGGATATAAAAAGATTAATGAGGCAGCAAATGACCCTGTTATTAAGCCATATCTGGAGGCAGTAGTTCGGGGTAATGCCCGAATTGTGGAAAAAGATATACCCATCGAGGGTGAGGATGGGGTAAAGTATGCCCTAAGTTTTGTAGAAAGAATCAGCGTATTAGAAGATGATGTGGCTAGAGTTAATATCAATCATACTTTAAAATTAAGAGAAAGAATTGCCCCTACCATTATCTCAAAACATTATACTAGCTCTTCTCAAGGATTCAAAGATAAACTAGCCTTTGCTCTGGCCACTGTTTTTAGATATCTTACCCCTCTTAGTCGAGATAAAGATACCTACCTGGGCGAAGATGATCTGGGAGCAACCTATCCTTTTACCGATCCTGACCCTACTATTCCTGACTTACTTGTGAGCAGTAGAGGAAAAAACAAAGAATACATTGAAAAAAAGATAAGAGAGATATTTGAAGATTTCTCTCTCTGGACTCCTCCGGGCTCTGAGCGAAAGATACATTTAAGCAGCAACGAGGATTGCCTGAGGAGAGTAATCGGTTTCTACGAGAGAATGATTGGGGGAGAAAAGGCTCTTGATATACTAAGGAAATTACAAAAATGATTGTAGGAAAAGGATTTAAAGATAAATTTCTAGGAAAAGAAGAGCTTGTGAAGTTATGTCAAAAAGCCCTTCAAAGGAAAGATTTTCACCATAAAAAAGTTTTAGTCGTCATTCCCGATACTACCCGCACAGGGCCAGTAGACTTATTTTTTCAGGTAATTTGCAAGGAACTTACCGGAAGAGCAAAAAAATTAGATTTTATGATTGCCTTAGGTACTCATCCTCTTATGGAGGAGGAAAAGATAAATGAGTTCCTGGGAATAACCCCGGAGGAGAAAAAGACCAGATATAGGAATATTAATATTTTCCAGCATCACTGGGATAAAAAAGAAGAGCTTCAACATATCGGGACCATTACTCCAGAGGAGATTGGGCAAATTTCTCAGGGGTTGATGGAGGAAGAGATTCCTGTGTTAATAAATAGGAAAATCTTTCAGTATGATGAGCTCCTTATAGTAGGAGCGGTATTTCCTCATGAGATAGTTGGTTTTTCCGGAGGATATAAGTATCTTTTTCCTGGAATTGCCGGACCTCAAATTATACATAAATTCCACTGGTTGGGGGCATTAATAACCAGTCCTAAAATAATTGGAAGAAAAGATACTCCCACAAGGAAAGTAGTCAATAAAGCTGCCTCTCTGGTTAATATTCCCATAACTCAATTCTGTTATGTAGTAAAAGAAGAAAAGGTTTGTGGATTCTTTGCCGGAGGGATAAAAGCCTGGTCAAAAGCGGCCGGTCTTTCCTCCCAGGTTAACATTAAGTGGGTCAATAGAGCCTTTTGTACTGTTCTTTCTGTTGCTCCCCAGATGTACGAGGATATCTGGACAGCCGGCAAATGTATGTATAAGTTAGAGCCAGTAGTAGAAAACGGAGGTTCCCTAATAATCTATGCCCCTCATATAAAGGAGGTTTCCTATACTCACGGCAGGGATATTGAAAGAGTAGGATATCATACGCGGGATTATTTTCTAAAACAGGCACCTAGATTTAAGGATATCCCCGGAGCAATTCTGGCTCATTCTACTCATGTTAAAGGAATCGGTACCTATAAAGAGGGAAAAGAGAGACCTCGTATAAAGGTCATTTTGGCTACCGCTATATCCAAAGAAAGGTGCAAAAAAATCAATTTAGGTTACCTGAATCCTGCACAAATCAATCCAGAAGACTATGCCGGAAGAGGAAAGGAAGGTATTCTTTTAGTAAGAAGGGCAGGGGAGGTTTTGTATCGACTGTCCAGTGGAAAAGTGCCTGACATTGATACGCTGTAGCTACAGCTGGTAGGAAGCCTGAACTTATTGTTTTGCTATAATAATTTACTTCTTCAAGCTCTTCTTTTTGGACAGTATCACTCAGCGGCGTTTTCTTCTCAACCGATATAATGCCAAAATGGAGACCGCATCCTCTTGCTTTAAAAAACCCATAATAGTGAACAGTTTCATTGAATTTGTCTCCTTCTAGTAAGTTAATCAGAACGCAGATTCTGGCAAAGATAAATCCATGAAGAGGCAAATCCACGAGATAAATAGGGCAGTTAAAAAGAGAGGTTATTTTTGGCCATTAAGTGTATTGTACTTTTGAATAGAATTTATCATAGCATCAAAATTTTCCATGGATATGTCAGAAGTCATATCATGAGAAGGGCCCACAATATATTTATTATATCTTCCTGGTATCATCAAGAGAAACCATGACCATATGGTTGTCTAATCTTCTGAATAGTTCTCCTTCTGATTCGCCTGAATATTTGGAAATTTTTCTGGACATCTCAGGCGTAAAACTAATCTGGGTGGGTAATCTATCTAATTCCTTTTCCTGAATGGCTTGAACTACACGCTGCTTATGAGTAAGCATTGGTGAAACCTTAAAATATTTCATGTAACCCTCTATATTATTCTCCCCCTGAGGATGCCTCGCCCCTCGTGGGCGAAGAGGGTGTTACCCATTAATATACTTTCTCCAGTACTCTACAGATTCTTTTAAATCATTTACTACTCTGGATTCCATAGGATAGCGCTCTCGATGGGAAATTTCAAATAAAAGCACCACATCCTTTGCCCCAGAAGCATTTATAGCTTCAATAACTTTAGGAGGAGTGATAATTCCCTTTTTATTGTACTCTTTTGTAAAAGGCCAGTGATGACCTGTGTTATCTTTCGCACTTTGCTTCATATGAATCACAGGAGCAAATTGGGCTAGTTCCCTGAGCCAGGCATAAGGGTTCCCGTCCCGAGGATCAGAAGAGGCTGAATTTCTGTGATCTATATCTAAACATAGCCGGATAGGGATAGGCAGGCCATCCTCATTCACTCTTTCCAGGAGCTCTTTGGTTGAATCAATGGTGCAAGGTACCTCTCGCTGTATGGACATAGGCTCAAAGAGAAGGAATTCAAGTCCCAATTTTGCTCCAAAGCGGGCTAATTTGCGCCAGGAGGAAATGGCTTCCTTAATTAAGAATTTTCTTCGCCTCTCACTGGCAAAGTCCTCAACCGATATAATGCCAAAATGAAGACCGCATCCCCTTACCCCTAAATCAGCTGAGATTTTAAACCAACGCTTAATCCAATTAA
>JAUWRC010000042.1 GCA_030610745.1 Clostridia bacterium | reverse complement strand
TTATTTGATTGCTGGAGCCAGTCTGAATGGGACTGTAATTGATGATAATCACATAGGATTTTCTATAACAGTACAGATAGGTAGTCAAAAGTGGGGAGGAACCGCAACATTTACCAGATGATAGGCAGCTTAATTTTTCTTATTTTTTGTTTTTGCAGAGGGAAGTAAACCTCACAACACAACAAATAAAGAATTTAAGAGTTAAAGGGAGGTACCATGAAAGTAAGAAAGAAAGCAAAATTTAATAAATTGGTTTTAAAAATAATTCTAGTGGTTCTGGTTTTAATGTTAGGATTAATCTTTATGGAAGAAACTGAATATCTTTCTTTAAATAAAACGAAAGACGTTTTATTAGGGGCGAATAGTCCCATTTTGTCAATAGCACAGGCAAAAGCTGAAATGAAAAATCCAGAGGTAGAAAATGAACTCAAGGAAGAAGAAGCTAAAACACCAGCTGAAAAACAAGAAGTTAAAGTACCATCAACGGTAACTCCTGAGATGGAAGAGCCATCTTTATTGGAAAAAGTCTTCGCCAAGAGAGCCTTCCTCGAAGTTTCTCGAAACATTAAGCAGTTTGGATATGAAATTTTTCAACAACCTCCGGATACCTTTGCACCAGTTACTAATGTGCCAGTAGGTGCGGATTATGTCTTAGGCCCCGAAGATGGCCTCATCATCCATATTTGGGGTAAAGTCAATGAGACTTATCGTGTCTCAATTGATAGAGATGGAAAGATAATACTTCCTAAGATCGGCGCCTTATATCTTTGGGGATTAACATTTTCCGAGGCCCAGAAGTTAATAAAAGACAACTTTTCTACTTTCTACTCTGGTATACAAATTGACATAAGCATTGGAAGTCTGCGCACTATTAAAGTGTTTGTCCTGGGGAACGTTAAAAAACCGGGGTCATATAACTTAAGTGCTCTTTCCACTATTCTTCACTCCTTATATCAGGCCGGTGGACCGACAAAGGAAGGCTCTTTACGCAAAATCAAATTGATAAGAAAGAATAAAATCATAGAAGATTTTGATTTATATGAGCTTTTATTAGAAGGGATAAAAAGCAAGGACTTAAGGCTTCAATCCAATGATATTGTATTTGTTCCCTCTATTGGTGATGTAGTCGCTATTTGTGGAAGTGTAAAAAAACCGGCCATTTATGAATCAAAGGGAGAAACAAGGTTAAGCGAATTAATAAAGATAGCACAAGGGATTACTCCTTTAGCTTACTTACAACAGATTCAAGTGGAAAGAATCGAGGCGAACAAGAAGAGAGTAATGGTTAATCTAAAATTTCAAAACCTGGCCGATTTAACAAAATCGCCCCAAAATATTGAATTAAGAGATGGCGACGTAGTTTTGATATCCTCAATATTACCCGAGAAGCACAACTTCGTTACTGTGCAAGGAAATATCCTCCGGCCGGGTGAATATGAACTTGAGCCTGGAATGAAAATCAGTGATTTGATTGACGAAGCTCGGGGTATTCTTCCTGAAACCTATTTGGAGCGGGGAGAAATCTTTCGTTTCAGGTCGGACCGCACACGAGAGGTAATTCCCTTCAACCTCGGTCTACTGCTTGAAGGAGATAAGAATGAAGACATAGGACTAAACGAGTGGGACATTGTTAGTATTTCCTCAATTTATGATATTTACCCTGAGCCTTTTGTACAGATCAGCGGGGAAGTTCATAAACCGGGTAAATACCGATTTGTTCAAGGGATGCGCATTAGCGACCTTCTATTCCGAGGAAAAGAGCCGACCAAAAATGCCTACTTAGAGCAAGCTGAACTTTACCGGAGAAATTTCGATAAAATAGAGGCTCCCGAGATTATCGTGGTAAATCTGGCAAAAGTTAAGGAAGAAAAGGATTTAGAGGCTGAGGATAAAAAAGAGGACGTTTTGCTGGAAAAAAGCGATCATTTTTTTGTGAGAGCGAACCCTGAACTTGTGGGAGAACCTACTGTAAGCATAGCAGGAGAAGTAGCTTATCCAGGACCTTATGTAATAAGGAAAGGAGAAAGGCTCAGTTCAGTTATCGAAAGAGCAGAGGGATATACTGATTACGCCTTTCTGAAGGGAGCTATATTTACTAGAAAGCCCCTTAAGAACAAACAAAAGAGCCTAATAGAGCAATTTATCCGATCTCAGAAGGAAATTTTGCTTCAAAACAAGGGCCTTTTAGCCGAATCCATTCTTCCTAAAGAGGAAAAAGAAGAAAAATGGGAAGCCTTACAATGTCGGGAAAAACTGCTCGAGATGATGGCTGCCAGAGAACCTCAGGGTAGAATCATTATGAATTTAACTGAATTAAGCAAGTTAGGAAACTCAAATGATGACATCTTATTAGAAGATGGGGATGTGCTCAAGATACCTCAGATTCCGGACAGCGTGCTAATTGTTGGCGCCGTCTATAACCCGGAGTCAGTAATTTATCTTCCGGACAGGGACTTACAATTCTATTTGAATAAAGTAGGAGGTCCTACCAAAGATGCTAAAGTGGAAGAGATTTATGTGATAAAGCCTAACGGTGAGGTTGAAAGCAAGGCAACAGGAATAGGTAAGATAACGCGGGGAGATATAATAGTGGTACCAACAGAATTTGAAACCGAGGTTCGCCCTTAAATATTCCTTGTTTTGGGCAACTTCCAAGGAAAACATTAAACATACTATACAAAGAGACTTGAGATGAACGAAGAGAGAATGAAATTCGAAGAGGTGGATATTATAGAGTACTTAAAGGTTATCTATAAGTATAAACTCATGATACTGATAGGCACTATAGTGGTTGTTATGACGGCCGGAGCAGTCAGTATTAAAAAGCCCGACGTCTATCAATCCACTGCTAGTTTTTTACCTTCAGCTGGAAACGAACTAATGATTGGGGCTCAAGCGGGACTTACGATATCTAGCGGAAATAAGAGCAAGGATATCTTATTAGCTCTGTTAGAGAGCAAACGAGTTGCTGAAGAGGTAATAAAAAAACTTAATTTAATGACAGTGTGGGATGCAAAGCATTTAGAAGGTGCAATAGACGTCCTAAAAGATTCATCAAAAATTTTTGAGGAAAAAGGATTAATCAAAATCACAGTTAGCGCCCAAGATTCCCAACTAGCGGCTCGAATTGCTAATAGTTATCTGGAGTGTTTAAGCGAAACAACAGATGAAATCAGTATAACTAGGGCTAAAGGTTCTTTGGTTTTTATCGCAAAAAGATTGGAAGAGACTAGCAAAGCTTTAAACCAAGCCGAACTAAGTCTAAGGGATTTTGAGGCGGAACACAAAATGATTTCGTTAGATGAACAAATTAAAGCCGTTATTGGGGATGCATCGAAGCTTCAGACCGAAATAATAATGGCAGAGGTTAAATTAAAGGAGATGCAGAGTTATTTAACGGAAAACGACCCCGAATTAGTTCTTCAGCAAGTAAAATTAACAGAACTGAAAAAGCAGTTAGGGGATATAGGATGGGTGGAATCAACAGCATCTTTAAATAATAAAAAAATTACCTCTGCAGAGGGAAAGTATTCGTCTGAATCGGATAGGTCAAGGCCATATCCTGCTTTAAGGGAATTTCCCGAGCTTTCACTAAGATTGGCTCAACTGAAGCGAGAGGTTGAAGTGCAGCAAGAAGTTTACGGGCTCCTTACCCAGCAATACGAGGCTGCTAAGATCGAAGCCGCCAAAGAGGAGCCGGGCATTCAAATAATTGATGAAGCAGTTCCTGCAGAAAACCCGGTCTCTAAAAAAGTTAAATCAACTGCACTCATTGCAGGAGTCTTGGGCATTATGATTTCGGTGTTACTTTCCTTCTTTATCGAGTACATACATAAATATAAACAAAGAGAAGGCAATAGTAAACAGAAAACGGCTGCCTAAAACAAGATTATCTTAAGGTAGAAATATTATGAGGAGGAAATCTAATGAGCGATAAGGAGGCTAATACTGTCGATTTAAAGGCAAAGAAGGCAGAGAAAATGCTCTTTAGAGTGACTATATGGGGAGCCATTATTGCAGGTGTTTTTATAACTCTAATGATAGTGTTTATGAAATAGTCAAGATTTTAAGCTGTCAAAATACGCTTATGTTTACTATATAACCAGTTACTAGAAAAAGAGAAAGTATCAAGGTCGTCTTTTGCTTAATTTGGTCTTTTTAATGATAAAGAAGGTTGAAATGTCAAGAAAAACGTGGAAAGTAAAAACACTGTTTTCTGCCTTAACCTTAGTTTTAATTGTTAGTTTGCCTTCTTTTGCTGGAATTAAGATATTTTTCTCCCCCAAAGGAGGCATAGCAGAGGAAATTATAAAGCAAATAGATAATGCTCAAGAATATATTGACATAGCTATATATTCTTTTACCTCCGAACCGATAGCCGAGGCAATAATTAGAGCAAAGAACCGGGGAGTTGAGATTCGTATTTTAATGGATAAGGGGCAATCTCAAGGCAAATACTCAAAATATGAGTTATTTTTAGACAATGGTATAATTATTATACAAGATAGACATGCGGGAATAATGCATAATAAGATAATTCTTATTGATGGGAGAATCTTATTTACTGGCTCTTACAACCTGAGTAACTCAGCTGAGGAAAAAAACGAGGAAAACCTTTTGATGTTTATAGACGATGAAGAAGTAGAAGGAGAGATAGAAGAAGAAATAATCAGAATTTATAAAGAAAGGTTAGATTATCTTTGGAGATATAATAGTTGCTGCGAGAAATAGAGAGCAGAATACCGGAAAAGAGAGAACGGAGTTAATATGTATGGAGAAGAAGTCAATAATGGGATATATATCTGGAGGATCGAAGCTAAGACAGCAAATGGCATAAGCGAGAAAAGGACCAAGATAGTAGGATTTCTACGATGAGATATTGGAAAATTAGTGTATTTATAGGATTGTTTATTTTAGGAGGGCAGGCATTACTGGCACAAAAAATCACCTTTTCAGGAACTCTTACCCATGATGAGATATGGAGCGGAAGAGTTCATATTACTGGAGATGTAGTAGTGCCAGAAGGACTGACTTTAAACATAAAAGCAGGGACTAAAATAACCTTTGCCAATAAAAGTGATTATAATGCTAATTTACCTTTTGCAGCAGACTTAGGAATTAACAAGTGCAATCTTATTATCAAAGGAGACCTTAAAATACAAGGAACAGAAGATAATGAAGTAATTATTGGTGAAAAGGTTTATGACTTGAATACAGAAAGCATAATAAATTGGGGCGGAATAATATTTGATGGAACAAATGGGGATTCAGTCATTGAACACTGTGTGGTTAGGTATGCTGATATAGGAATAAGTTTTGCTGGATATTCTACTGCTATAATAACTCAGAATATAATTGCTGAGAATAGCGTAGGCATAATGGTTTTTGGGTCAGCTAACCCTTGGATAAAAAATAATAGAATTCACCATAACATTCTCTGGGGAATTTTTTGTTATGAGGATTCTTTTCCAATAATCAATGATAACATAGTCGAGAAGAATGAAGTGGGAATAGGTTCAACAGATTCTTCTTCTCCAACTATAACCTGTAACACAGTTGCCAATAATAAAGTAGGAATTTTAATTCAGGGCAAATCCAAACCCCGGAATACCAACAATCAATTCATTGACAATAAAGAGAAAATAAGGATTGAATAGTTAAGGAAAAGGGAAGGCTGGTGAACGCGTCGCTTGACTTATCTTTTGGCATTTAATATAATAGAAAGTGGTGAACATAGAATGTAATTCATTGAATATTCACTAACTCACTCTTTAAACTAGTCCAGTGAGGCTGGTAAGGGGGCAAATATATTGTTGGAGTGGAAGAATAAGGAAAATTTAAAGCAAGCCAACAAGCTAAAGAGACCATTCCTGCGGAATGTTTCTTTTTTTAATGCTTCTCTGGAAAGCGTGGGAATTTTAGAGGCCCTTCTTGCTGATGTAAGAAGGGCTTTTTTATGAGGGTAGAAATTGGTAGCGGTGCGATTTATCGCACAATTGTAGTCGGATAAATCCGACCGCTACTATACGCTAAAAAGGGATAGGATGAGGAAGAAAATGGCTAAGCTAGCTAAGCTAATGGATAAGGAAGAGATAAGACGTGCTCTTTCGCGTCTTTCTCATCAAATTCTGGAAAAAGATAAAGAGGTAAAGGATCTTGTTATAGTGGGTATTCAGCGTCGAGGGGTGCCTTTGGCAGAAAGAATAAGTGGGATGATAGAAAAAATGGAAGGGAAAAAACTGGATACCGGAACACTAGATATTACTCTTTATCGAGATGATCTTACTCAGATAGCCCATCAGCCCATTGTAAGAAATACCCATATTCCTTTTCCTATTGACAATAAGAGAATAGTTTTAGTAGATGATGTTCTTTATACAGGAAGGACAGTCAGGGCAGCTATTGATGTCTTGATTGATTTTGGTCGTCCCAGAAAAATAGAACTGGCTGTTCTGGTAGATAGAGGTCATCGAGAGCTTCCTATTCGGGCAGATTTTGTAGGGAAGAACATTCCTACCGCCTCCGAGGAAATGGTGGAAGTGAAATTAGAGGAGGTGGATGGCAGGGATGAAGTGTTGCTTTTGAGAAGGAACTAAAAGGGGATAGATGAATTTTAAGAGGAAGGATCTTTTGGGAATCCAGGATTTATCGAAAGAAGAGATTCTATTTATTCTGGAGACAACGAAGTCCTTTCGAGAAGTCCTTGATCGACCTATCAAGAAAGTTCCCACCTTACGGGGCAGGACAGTGGTCAATCTTTTTTTTGAAGTTAGTACCCGAACAAGAATGTCCTTTGAACTAGCTGAAAAAAGGCTTAGTGCAGATGTTTTAAACTTCTCCAGTGCCAATAGCAGTCTGGTTAAAGGGGAGACTTTATTAGATACAGCTAAGAATATCCTGGCCATGAAGGTAGACTGTTTTGTTCTTCGGCATCCTGTGCCCGGGACTCCTCATCTTTTAGCAAAAAAGCTGCCTATCCCCATAATTAATGCTGGTGATGGAGCACATGAGCATCCTACTCAGGCTCTTTCGGATATTTATACCATCCAGGAGAGAAAAAAGAGAATAGAGGGATTAAAAATAGCTATAATAGGGGATATAACTCATTCGCGGGTCGCTCGTTCTAATATATGGGGTTTGTCTAAACTAGGTGCCCAGGTAAGGGTTTGTGGTCCTCCTACTCTTATCCCTCCTCTAATGGAGGAGATGGGGGTGGAAGTCTTCTACTTACCAGAAGATGCTCTTAGAGGGGTGGATATAGTAATGATGCTCAGAATCCAAAAAGAGCGCCAAAACGAAGGGCTTCTCCCTTCCATTTCCGAATATATAGATTTTTTTTCCCTGACCGAGGATAGGTTAAAATTAGCCAGAGAAGATGTTCTTGTTATGCATCCCGGTCCGGTAAATCGAGGAGTAGAACTACCGGCGAGGATAGCTGATGGGAAAAGAAGTGTTATTTTAGACCAGGTAGTCAATGGGGTGGCGGTAAGAATGGCAGTGTTGTATCTGCTCCTGGCTAAAAGATAGACCCAGCTATAAGCTATAAGCTTTAAGCTGTAAGAGGCAAGAAGTAAGATGCAAGAAGTAGAGAAGTTGGTATATTCTCACCGCAGATTTTTCTTTATCTCTCTACATCTCTACCTCTTTGCTTCTTTTTCTTAAAGCTTACAGCTTTTTCGGAGGTTAAGATGTCTCTTTTAATTAAGAAAGGTAGAATCCTGGATCCAGCTAGCCATCTGGATAAGGTACTGGACATATTTATTGAAGATGGAAAGATAAAAAGGATAGAGGCAGATATTGATTTAGCTTGTGAGCAAGTAATAGATGCTTCAGGGAAAGTGGTTATTCCCGGCCTTATTGACATGCATACCCATCTTCGAGAGCCAGGTAGAGAGGATGAGGAGACTATTGAAAGTGGAACTCGCGCTGCTGCCAGAGGAGGATTTACTACCATCTGTTGTATGCCTAATACGGAGCCGGCTATTGACGATCCCTCTTTGGTGGAGTTTATCTATAAGCAGACAGAAAATAAGGGAATAGTAGAAGTCCTGCCCATAGCTGCCATTAGTAAAGATAGGAAGGGGAAAAATTTATCACCTATGGGAAGGCTAAAGGCGGCAGGAGCAGTGGCCTTTTCTGATGATGGAGATTGGATAGCCAACTCTTCTCTTATGAGAAGAGCTTTAGAATATCTAAAGAGCTTCAACCTGGTTCTTATCTCCCACTGTGAGGACAAAAATCTATCGGGTGGCGGAGTAATGAATGAGGGGTATTTTTCTACCATTACCGGCCTGAAAGGAATTCCCAGAGAGGCCGAAGAGGTAGCTCTTTTCAGGGATTTAGCCTTAGCCAGGATGAGCAGGTCCTCTCTTCATATAGCCCATGTCTCTACCTGCCGCTCTGTTAAATTGATCAGGGAAGCTAAACAAGCAGGAGTAAAGGTTACGGCCGAGGTTACTCCTCATCATTTTACTCTTACCGAGAAAGAAGTAGCCACTTTTGATACTAATACCAAAATAAATCCTCCTCTTAGAGGCACCGAAGATATAGAGGCTCTGAAGGAAGGCTTGATAGATAGTGCCATCGATGTTATAGCTACTGACCATGCTCCTCATACCCCAGAAGAGAAGGAGAAAGATTATGTCGGCGCTCCTTTTGGTATTATAGGACTGGAGACAGCTTTTGGCCTGGTCATCAGGGAACTGGTGGAAAAGAAAGTTCTTTCTTTGATGCAAGCTGTAGCCAAGTTAACTATAAATCCTGCTCGTATTTTAGGTATTGATAGGGGGAGAATTAAAGAGGGGGTCAAGGCAAATATAACTATATTTGATCCAGATAAAGTTTGGTTAGTAAAAGAGGAGGAACTAGCTTCCAAAAGTAAAAATTCTCCCTTTATAGGATGGAAGCTCCCGGGAAAAATAGAGCGGACAATAGTAGGGGGAAAAATAGTATATAGCGGGTAGAGGGAAGCGCAAAACGAAAACATAAAAGTTTTAAATTTTGAATTATAGTTTTTAGCTTTGCGCTTTTAGTTTTTAGCTGTTAGTCACGATATACCATATACGAAATACGATATACGGAGTTTAATATGTTTAACAAAACTACTCTAGAGAATGGACTGCGAATTGTTACCTGCCCTATGAAGGGCACAAGGACAGTAACTGTTTTAGCCATGGTTGGCACTGGTTCGAAATATGAGAATAAAGAGACAAATGGAATTTCTCATTTTTTAGAACATATATTCTTTAAAGGGACAAAAAAAAGGCCCACAGCTTTGGATATTGCTGAGGCAATTGATGAGGTAGGAGGGGAATACAATGCCTTTACTTCTAAAGAATCGACTGGCTATTACGCCAAAGTAGCCTCAAAGCACAGAGAGTTAGTCATGGATGTTATCTCTGATATACTCCTGGAGTCAAGGTTTGTTTCCGAAGAAATTGAGCGAGAAAAAGGAGTAATCATTGAAGAAATAAATATGTATTTAGATACGCCTCTGGCTTATGTAAGTGATCTTTTTGAGACATTACTCTACGGTGACCAGCCAGCAGGGTGGCTAGTTATAGGGAGCAAAGAAAACGTTAAAGCTATAGATAGGGATAAACTATTAGATTATTTTAAGCAGCAATATGTAGCTTCCAATACTGTTATCCTGGTAACCGGCGATATTGAGGAGACGAAAGTAATAAAAGAGGTCCAGGATTACTTTAAAAAGATAAGAGAGGTTAGATACAAAGACAAAACTTCGGTCAAAGAAGAGCAGAGTAAGCCGGTCAGTTTAGTTCATTACAAAAAGACAGACCAGACGCATTTTTGTCTGGGAGTAAGGTCATATGATTACAGCTCTAAAGATTATTTTGTTTTGCAAGTCTTATCTTCTATTCTGGGAGGAGGGATGAGTTCGCGACTTTTTACCGAAGTTAGAGAAAAAAGAGGCCTGGCCTATCGTATTAGTTGTTCATCAGAGAATTATACAGATACTGGTTATCTGGTTGTTCAAGCAGGTGTGGGCAATAACAAAGTTACCGAGAGCATAAAAGTTATCCTGGATGAGTTTAATAAGATAAAAGATAAAAAGGTTGCCGGCAAAGAATTAACCAAAGTCAAGGAGTATATTAAAGGAAAACTCCTCTTGGGCCTGGAGTCATCAAGTAGCCTAGCCTTTTGGTTAGGACATCAGGAAATACTAAAGAGGAAAATGTTGACTGTAGATGAGGTTTTTGAAAAAAT
>JAUWRC010000007.1 GCA_030610745.1 Clostridia bacterium | reverse complement strand
TGCCCCCAGGCGGGAGAGCATAATCCCCTTTCCTACCAGACGAGGAAGTAAATAAATTAGCTGGGCTAGTTCCACCTGTATCTTTCCTGCTGCTGACCGAGCCCTCCTGGCAAAAATATCAAGAATAAGCTGCGTTCGATCGACAATTTTAACTTTTGCCTTTTCTTCCAAATTGTACTGTTGGGTAGAAGTTAAATCATCATCAAAAATAATTAAGTCCGCCTCTAATTCTCTGGCTAAATTGGCTAACTCAGCGGCCTTACCCTTCCCAACGTAAAAGGCATTATCTGGGGTGCTGCGATTTTGGATAATTTTTGTAAGAATCTTCGCTCCGGCTGTCTCGGCAAGACGTGCTAACTCCTCTAGAGAATCTTCTATTGTCCACTCAAGAGGAGTCCGCGGATTTCCACTTTTTATGGCTACGAGGATGGCTTTTTCTTCAGACTCGGCCTCAACTTCTCTCAAACTATTTTTTCCCGTAAAAATCTTCCCTCCTTTATTTCGTTGCTCGTTGTTTGTTGTTCGTCGCTCGTTAATTAACTTCTTGTCCCCTTACTTGTATCCATTATTCAAGCCACGAATCGCGAGTGATGAGTCACGATTCGCACTCTTTCTTTCGAGATACAAGCAACGAGCGACGAGCAACAATATTATATTACTTCCTTGAATTTTGTCAAAAAGTGCCTCGGACAATTTTCTTCCGTCGCTGTATATCCGCTTTGGATTATTTCTGCTCAGCTTCTTCGCTACGGGAAAGATTAGCCTATTCCTTCGGAATCAAACTCGTCACTTCGTTCCTCAAACAGTAAATCTTTCTTTTTCCTCCACTCAGAAGCTTCGTTAAGGTGACGACTACAAGGCTCCTTCAGAAAATGTCCTTCGGCAAGCGTATAAATCTCTTCCAGAAACTTCAGGACTCCAGTGCTTTTACTATAGCTTTGCCAAAATCTTTGGCTGCGTGTGGGCCCTCGCCGGTGATGATTTTTCCTTCTACCTGGAGGGGTTCTCCTGTATAAATGGCTCCTTTGGCCTTTAATCTTTCTTTCTCTGAAGACCATACAGTAGCTTTTTTCCCCGCCAGAACTCCCGCATTAGCCAGAATAACCGGAGCAATACAAATAGCACAGAGGATTTTCCCCTGTTTTACTGCTTCCCGGCTGATCTTGTGAGCAAGAGAATCATCCCAATATTGCTTTGCTCCCCCTCCTCCTACAAATATAACTGCATCATAGTCCTCTACTTTAGCATCGCTTAAGAGTATGTCTGGTTTTGCCGTTGCTCCGAACCTCCCCTTGACCTTACCCAGAGAAGTAGAGGCAATAACTACTTCTATCCCTTTCTCCTCTAGAATAGCTTTAGGTTCTAGGAGCTCCTCATCCCGAAACTCCTTCTTTGCTATAATCATTAATGCTTTTTTTCCTTCCAACTGAGCCATTTTCCTACCTCCCCTAATTCGTATCTCGTATCCCCTCAGAGGAGAGGGCACTACTCACCGCTCACCAATTAACCACTACTCATCATCTTGTTTACTGCTCGTTGTTTCTGTCAACGAACTATGAACTACGAACTAAATTAATTACCGTCTCTACAAGAGATTCTACATCCAGTCCCTCTATCTTAAAAAGCTCTTCAGGGATTCCTGAACCAGCATAACCTTTTATACCCATTTTCTGAAATCGTGGATTAAGAGAGCTTTCAGCAAGAAAATTGGCTACGAGACTTCCCAGGCCAGTGTTTACATTGTGATCTTCGTAGGTAACAATTGTTCCTGTTTTAGCTGCTTTTTTTAAGGTTTCTCTATCTAAATCGCTAAGACAAGAAACATTTATCACTTGCACCCGGCAGCCTTTCTCTTTTAGAATTTCCCAGGCCCGGATGGCGCGCTGAAGCATACTTCCCATAGAAATAATCGCCGCCGCCTTGCCTTGCCGCACTAAATCTGCCTTCCCATACTGAAACTCGTAATCCTCAGCGAAAAAGGGCCTGCCATCCTCTGAGAAAATTGCAGGAAGCTTGGAGCGACCCATCCCCACAAAGAAATTACCCCATATACTGGCTATGTAACGAATAACCCTATCAGTCTGATTAGGATCAGCAGGAATGATAATCTTATATCCATAAAGATTGTTGATTATTCCTACATAGTCAATGCATTGATGAGTTTTTCCATCCTGACCCACATCAATTCCATTATGGGTACAAATAAGCTTCAAATTAGTCTCATTTATATCATTCAAGCGATGCTGATTATAGGTTTCATCAACGCCAAAAACGCCGAAGTCAGCAAAGAAAGTGACTACACCCTGAGTGGATAAGGCTCCAGCTATAGTAGCTGTATTATGTTCTTGAATCCCTGCCTGGAAAAAATAGTCTGGAGAGGCAGCAGCAAATTTATCAGTTTTTACTGAGCCAATAAGATCGCAGTCCAGTACAGCGATAGGGGTAAGACCCTTATGAGATGAGTTAAGTTGGCCTAAATCCTTCAGAGCCCTGCCAAAAGCACTTCGATTGTCAGTTTTTTCTTCTTTGCTATAAATATGAGGCCTGCCAGAGACTATATTTATCTTGGGCAGAGGCTTTCGGCTGATAGGGGTCTTCTCCTCCCCTTTTTCTCTTAGATGGGAGTATTCATCTAAGTCATCAGAAAGACCAAGCTCAGATAAAGCAGTTCTGCACTCATCTAAAGATAAGGGCTTGCCGTGAAACTCAAATTTATCCTCCATAAAAGATATCCCTTTTCCCATGATAGTTTGAGCCATAATAACTACCGGTGATTTTTTATTCTTCACCGCTTCGCGCAAAGCCTGATAAATCTCTTGATGGTTATGGCCATTAATCTCCAGAACATCCCATCCATCAGCAAGATAACCTGCTTTAATATTTTGAGGCATAATTTTTTCAAGGGAGCCGCTGAGTTGCAGGCGGTTATAGTCAATAATTACCGTAATGTTATTCAATCCGAACTTCCTGGCAAAACGCCTTGCCTCTGCCACCTGGCCTTTTGACTGTTCTCCATCACTCATAACTACAAAAACCTGGTAGTTTTTATGGTGGAGTTTGGCTGCCAAGGCAAAGCCGCAGCCAGCAGAAAGACCCTGGCCAAGATTGCCGCTGCTCCATTCAACGCCAGGAACTCCCCTTTCTACATGTCCCTCAAAGCTCGTTCCTGCTTTTCGGAACTCAGTAATAACTCTGTCTATATCAAAAAAGCCCGCTCGAGCTAAACCAGCGTATACTCCGGGAGAAGTATGTCCATGACTGATTACAATGCGGTCACGCTCAGGATAGTAAGGATTGCCCGGATCTATATTGGCACATAAGTATAAAGCCAGATAAAGGTCTATACTGGACATCGAACCTCCAGGATGACCTGATTTAGCCAGAGTAGTCATCTTTAGAATGTCTCCCCGGGCAAATTTTGCTAATTCTTTTAACCTGGCTATTTTTTCTTCATCCAGTTTTTCTTTTTCAAATCCCCATCTCATTTCAGATTGTCCTCCTTTTCGCTTTTAACCATAATAGTGGCACTGGTAATGACATCGCAGCCTTTGGGACTTTTTTTCTCTACTACAAGCTCCTTAAATCTCTTTCGCAAAGAAGAGAAAATTGCCACTGTTTTTTGAGGAAATCTAATAGACATTGAAGAAAATAGTAAAATAATCCCCATCGCTCCCAGAATGAACCATTTTACCCATGGTGATTTTGAAAAAATATCTCTAGCTTTTCCCTTCTCGCTCATCCTTGTTCTCCTTTTTGTCTCTTGACCCCTTATCCTCTGGTCTTCATTTTAGTGATTAAAAGAGAATTTGTCAAATAACCGGCCTAGTACGTCAAATCATTATAATAAGATTTTTAAAACTCTTTGTCTTCACTATAGGCTATCCGTTAAACGCTATACGAGATACAAGATACGATTTCTAGTTGACAGAACTCTCTTTTTGCTGTAATATAGAACTGTGATACAAAAAAGAATAAAAAAGAAAGAGAGGTGATTTGAGATGTCCGGTCATTCTAAATGGAGTAGTATAAAGCATAAAAAAGCAAAGAAAGACGCTCAAAGGAGTAATATTTTCAGTAAACTTTCTCGTAAACTCACTATTGAAGCAAAGGCAGGGGGTGATTTAGCCACGAACCCCGGTCTGCGTTTGGCTGTGGATACGGCTCAGGCAGCAGGGATGCCTAAGGAAAATATTCGAAGGGCTATCCAGCGAGGTACGGGTGAGCTGCCCGGAGTTAATTACACAGAATTTACTTGTGAGGGATATGGGCCAGGAGGAGTGGCTTTACTTATTGAGGGGGTCACGGACAACAAGAAAAGAGCTATTCCCCAGATTAGACATATTTTAAGCCAGCACGGAGGCCATCTAGGAGAGGTAGGATGTGTAAACTGGTTATTTGAACGTAAAGGGTCGATGGTTTTAAATAAAAAAAGGATAGATGAGGATAAAATAATCGAGATGGCTGTTAAAATAGGAGCAGAAGATATAAAGGAGGAAGGCAGCGATCTGGAAATTCTTTTTGCTCCTGAGCAATTCAATCAGATCAAAGAAGATATAGAAAAGGCAGGATATACTCCTGAACTACTTGAATTAACTATGATTCCACAAACTACTATTCCTTTGGAAGAAAAAGAGGCTCTTCAAATGCTTCGTTTAATGGATTTATTGGAGGATTCTGAAGAAGTGCAGAAAGTTTATGCTAACTTTGATATCCCTGAAGAAGTTATGGAAAAAGTTAACTGAAGAATCCGATGGAAAAGGGATTAGTTCAGATTTATACTGGAGAAGGCAAAGGAAAGACCACCGCTGCCATAGGACAAGCAGTAAGGGCAAAAGGGAGAGGTCTTAAGGTTCTGCTAATTCAGTTTTTAAAAGAGAAAAAAGGCTCTGGTGAAATTTCCCTTCTGGAGAGCTTGGGAGTGAAGGTAATTTGTAGTAAAGGAGGGAAATACAAATGGCTATTCTTAGACAAGATAGGGGAAGACGAGAAAAGGAAGATCAAAACAGAGTGGACTATCCTATTAGGCAAAATTACTCAAGAAATCTTAGCCCAAAGATATGACCTGCTCATTCTAGATGAGATAAATGTGGCAGTTCATTATGGATTAATCAATGAGGATAGGCTGATCGATTTTATAAAGAAAAAACCAGATGGCCTTGAAATTATTTTGACTGGACGCCATGCATCTCCCAGATTAATTCAGGCTGCTCACCTGGTGAGCGAGGTAAAGAACATTAAGCACCCTTTTGAAAAAGGGATAAAGGCAAGAAAAGGAATAGAATACTAAAAGAGTATATAGTACTCCCCTCTCCCCTCAGGGGAGAGGGATAGGGTAAGGGGACACTATTCACTAAATACTAACGACTATTTATAACCGTTTCCTCATAGAGCTTTTGAGGAACAAGTTTTCTCTTTCCCACCGCTTCTTTCAAAGGTACGGAAACAATCTCAGTCCCGCGAAGAGATGCCATCTGACCAAATTTCTCTTCTTTTACTAATTCTATTGCCTTTACACCAAAACGGGTAGCCAGAAATCTGTCAAAAGCAGAAGGGCTTCCTCCTCTTTGCAGATGCCCTAAGATAACAGATCTAGTCTCTATCCCTGTTCTTTTAGCGATTTCGGCCTCCAGCACCTGGGCAATTCCTTTTAAGTAAACATTGCCAAAGGCATCGATTTCCCCTTTTTTTACTGCTTCCCCAGAGAGAAACTCACTTCCTCTGGCTGCTTTTGCTCCTTCTGCTACTGCTACGATACTGTAAGTCTTTCCTTCCTCTTTTCGCTTAGTTAAGAGGCGGCAAACTTCTTCTATATGAAAGGGAAGCTCAGGAATAAGAATAATATGGGCTCCTCCCCCAACCCCTGCTTCTAGAGTTATCCAACCAGCATGGCGTCCCATTATCTCCACCACCATAACCCGATGGTGGGACCTGGCTGTAGTATGAAGTCTATCTATAGCTTCCACAGCGATATTGGTGGCTGTATCAAAGCCAAAAGTATAATCAGTAGCTGAAAGGTCATTATCGATGGTTTTGGGTACACCTACTGTTTTAATTCCTTTTTGGTAAAGCCTATTAGCTACTCCCAGGGTATCATCCCCCCCAATAGCTATGAGGGCATCCATTCCTGTGGTTTTAATGGTCTCTTTGACTCTGGTAAAACCTTCGACCTCTTTAAAGGGATTGGTGCGAGAGGTATGAAGAATAGTTCCTCCTTCTCTTTGAATATCCTCTACATTTTCTGGTGTCAGTTTTTCCCATCTATTCTCCAGCACTCCTAACCACCCATCTTTAAATCCTATTATTTCATAACCTTCCTTTTCTCCTTGCAGTACTATGCCTCGGATAACTGCGTTCAACCCCGGGCAATCCCCTCCTCCTGTAAGAGTACCTATGCGCATTCTTAATTTCTCCTCCCTTGCCCAGCAAGGGGCTGTTTTGTTTTTTCCTAAAAGATTTGCTAGCGACGTATGCCACTGATATTCAGGTTGGTTGGAGATGGTTTAATATCATCACATAACCTTAAAACAATCCCTAATATTCTAATTTTACTCCTACCTTCTCAGCAATTTGCTGAATCCATTTTTCATGACGGTCAACTTTATGCGAAAGCATAACCATTTCCTGAAAATATGCATCAGCTTTTTTTGACAAGGAGTCAACAGCAGTTAGTAATCTGTTGAAATCCTCTTTGGTGGAAAGCTTTTTTACTGCTTCCTTCAGGTCTTCCTTGGTAGCGAAAATATCAAATAATTTTAAAAATCTTTCATCTATTTCATCAAATCTTTCATCGATGCGGGTAAATCTTTTATCTGCCTCATCAAACCTTTTGTCTACCTCTTCAAACCTCTCATCGATGCGACTAAATTTTTGGTCTAAATATTTGGTTAATTTGCTAAGATCTTTATTCATGACTTTATTATACTTTTTTGGAAAGCAATGTCAAATTTTAATGGTGGAGGAAGGCAGACTCTTCATCATATAGAATTAAAAACAATGAGACAACTTTAGTTTACTTTATATTGACAAAGTTATGATTTTATTATATACTTTAACAGGACGAAGAAAGGCGTCCTTCAAAATCTATCTGCCTGTACCAGTACAGTAGAGAGGTCATTTTGGTGGGTTTTGTAAATCAAGTAAAAACAATGGCCAAAACTACCTTTGCCATAAAGATCAATGAAGAAGTTGTAAAGAGTTTCAAAACATTCTGCAAAGAACACGGCATTAAATACTCTTTCTTTGTAGAAGAAGCCATTAAAAGAAAACTAGAAGAAGAAGAGCTCAAAGAAGACCTTTTGGATTTGAAAACTCTTCGCAAAGAAGAAAAACTTGCTATCCCTTTTGAGGAATATCTAAGAACTCGTCGTGCATAAAATAAACATTATTCCTTCGGCAAGAAAAGATTTAGATAGGTTAGAGAAAAAGTTTTTTACACAGATAAAAAACAAAATAAATCCTTTAGCCCTTAATCCTCGCCCTTCCGGTTGTTTAAAGTTGACCGCTGAAGAGGGTTATTGCATAAAAAGTGGAAATTATAAAATTCTATATCGTGTAGATGATAAAAACAAGATCATCTATATCTATAGGATAAAACATAGGAAAGAATCTTACAGATAAATCAAACCGCTATTTTTTATCTTTATTAAGGACTTTGCTTACCCTTGTTCGTAGCTCATTTAGTTTGAATGGCTTGGAGATATAATCATCAGCGCCATCTTTCAGAGCCTCCACGGCTGTGCCAATAGAGGGATAGCCGCTGTAAATAATCACCAGGATTTCTGGATTCTTCTTTTTTATAGAGTGCATTAATTGGATTCCATCTGTCTTGGGCATCCTGAGGTCAATAAGGACTAAATCTGGGAATTTTTGCTCTACTATTTTCATGGCTCCTTGAGCGCTTCTTGTTTTTTTAACAACATAGCCAGCGTTTTTCAGAATATCAGATAGTACCATTAGCATATCTGGGTTATCATCAACTAATAATATTCTTTTTTGAGCAGTCTTTTTGTCCATTGTGGCTCCTCAGTTCTAACAATCGCCTTTGCCAGATGAAGTGTAAAAACTACTAGGTCTTTTGAGGAGATTGCTTCGTCACTTCATTCCTCGCAATGACAGCGAAAAGGATCGAATCCTTTATATGGATGATATTGCTGACCCCATAGAAACTTTATAGTAAGTTCTATTATTCTTAATGAATAACTTGACATAACCTGTTTCTGTCAAGTTATTCATTATCCTTTTCACTTCCTCTTTCCTCATTTCTGTTTTCACTGCCAGGTCTGAAAGATCCGCTGTCCCAAGACTCTTTAGGGTTTCCATCAATCTCTTGGTCTCGGTAATGTCACGAGAAATTCCCATTGTGCCTATTACTTTACCTTCCTCATCACATCGAGGCATCTTGGTAACAGAGACCCAACCTTCCCTCCCATTTGAAAGAGTAACTTTTTCTATTTTATTAATGAGAGGCTTATTAGATTCTATCACCCGATTATCATCAGCAAAAGATTTTTCAGCTCGCTCCTTAGAGAAAAAGTCAAAATCAGTTTTTCCGAGCATCTCTTGGGGAGTAGTGTTTGAGCGCTCAGTTTTTGCTTTATTCACCCTGATGAATCGGTTTTTCTCATCTTTAAAGTAGATGGAGTCAGGGATATTATCCATAAGTGTTTGCAGCAAATTATACTCCCTTTCCTTTACTTTCTCTTTTCTCTCTTCAGCCATGTTTCTTATTTCCCCTCGCTCTATTTCTTAACTTCCTCAATGAGAGCCAGTACCTTTTTTATAGCGTCCAACTAACTAAGAAGGTTTTTCTATCCCATATTTTTGCATCTTATACCTTATGATCCGGCGGGATATACCTAAAAGTTTAGCCGCTTTGGTCTGAACCCAGCCTGTTTTCTCTAAGGCTTCAATTATTAACTTTCTTTCTAGATTAACTACCCTTTGTTTAAGGAAGGTCTTGCCAGCGGTAAGGTCCGGGTAGGAAATATATGAGGCTTCGCTTATCTCTGAAGGTAGATCCTCGGGAAGAATAGTACTTTCCTTTCCCATAACTACTGCTCTTTCTATAATATTCTCTAGTTCTCTAACATTACCCGGCCAACTGTAGTTCATTAAAAGATTCATGGTCTCCGGAGGAACATATTTTATCTTTCCTTTTGATTCTGATCTATATTGTCTTAAGAAGTGTTCTACTAAGAGAGGAATATCATCTTTCCTCCTCCTTAGAGCAGGTAGAGGGATAAGAACCACATTTAGCCTGTAGTAAAGATCCTCTCTGAAGGAGTTCTCTTTTACTGCTTTCTCTAAATCTCTATGGGTAGCAGCTATAATCCTTACATTAATCTTGATGGGTTTTGTTCCTCCTACTCTCTGTATCTGCTTTTCTTGCAGGACCCTTAAGAGCTTAGCCTGGATAGCTAGAGTGAGATTCCCAACTTCATCCAGAAACAAAGTTCCTCCATGAGCTATTTCAAATTTACCCAGTTTTTTAGCAATAGCTCCTGTAAAGGCTCCTTTTTCATGTCCGAATAGCTCACTTTCTAAAATGTCCTGGGGTAGAGAAGCACAATCAACAACTACAAAAGGCCTCTCTTTTAGAAGACCATTAAAGTGAATAGCTCTGGCTACTAGTTCTTTGCCCGTTCCTGTTTCTCCTGTGACCAGGACAGTAGCTTTGTTATCTACTACTTTTCCAATTCTTTTGTAAACCTCGAACATCTGGGGATTTTTACCAACAATATTCTCAAGCCTATATTTTTCCTCTAGCTTTTGCTGCAAGGATGGGACCTGCTTGCTTAACCTTTGTGCTTTTAAGGCTCTCTCAATGAGTCTCTTTAGCTTCTCTACATCAAAGGGTTTGGTAATGTAATCATAAATCCCCAGTTTCATAGCCTCAACTACATTCCCCATTGTCCCGTAGGCAGTAATTATGATAATACTAGTATCTTTATTTAACTCTCTTATCTGAGCAAGCGTCTCTATCCCATCCATACCAGCCATCTTCATATCTAACAGTACCACCTGCGGCTCCTCATCTCTTACCCGAGCTACTGCCTCCTCTCCATTATCCACAGCTAAGACCCTGTACCCCTCATTTTTCAAAAAATTAGAGAGCATCTCTCGCATGCTTAGCTCATCGTCAACTACCAGAATTTTTGCTAGTGACATTTTTTATCCTTGGTATACTCTTTTGAAACTGGAAGGGATCTTTAAATCTTTCCTGCATTCACTTACAGAACGTCTGGAAATGGAAATTCCATTTTTTTTCCTCAATTGGGCTCTGATTTCTTCATCGCTATAGGGTCTAGAAAGAATCCCTTTCTCTATTTCAGATTTTTCTTGTTCAATAATCTCTCTGATAAGTTTTTTTCTTATTTCTCGTTTGCTGGGGAAAAGAATCTTAATAGGAATTTGTCTTCCCTGAGGAATACGGATGGCTTTTCTTTTAATTGCTCTACTTATCAAAGATGGATTCACTCCTATCTTTTTGCTTAACGATGCCTGGGTAAAAGGCTTAAGGTAATCAATGCTACCCGAGGTCAGGAAATTATACTGGACTTCGATCAGCTTTTTAATTATTTGATAAATGGTAATTTTTCTACTATTAATTAATCTTAATTTATTAAATAAAGAGTTGATCTTTTTAACTTCTCTGCTGGTAAATATCTTTCTCTTCTTCAACTCCTCAAATCGATCAAAATTTATAAGATAGCGCCCCTTAACAATTTCGCGAGAAAAGTAGTTAATAATAAATTCATCCTTCCTTTTTTCAATGGAGGCAATGGTAGAATAATATGTTCTCTGTATCCTGTGACCCTGGGAGGATTCAGTTAATTTAGCTTCTAAATAAAACTTATCAACGAAATTGTTTACCTTTTTTACCTTTTTCTTTGTTGAATTGCACTCTCGAGCAATTTCTCCCAGGGTCATCCCTGGTATCCCATCCAAAAAATATTTCTTAAATTTGTCCACTCCTACTTCTTTTATTATTTGGATAATTTCTTCTTCTTGGGCAAGAAGAGGTTCTATATCAAGATAATTCCGACTGGGAGTAATAGTAGGATCAAGAGGAATGCTTCTGGAGTAAGCTAGACCAGTTTTAGAGAATTTTTTATACTTGACAATCCCGGCCCCGGGAATTGTTAGCCTCTTAAATAAGGGATTATTTTCAACTTCTTGAATCAGTTTTTGGAATTCAGCCTCGGATAGACTCATAAATTCAGCTAATTTCATTTTGCCCATTAATTTAGCTATCTGCTCTACCCTTTGGGTCGATATTTGTTTAACCTCTAAAACACCCATTTTTTACTTTCCCGAGAGGCGATCTCTATTAATTAGAATTTTGCATCCTGTTGCTCTTCCACCCATACCTTTCTCTTTAGTTGATTTGCAAAACCAAAAAGACTATTTTTTATTTATGTTTTGATACATATAATATACATATTATATGTATATTATATGTAAATGTTTACAATTGTCAACCGAACAAATAATTATACGATAAATAATTATTATTAATTACGGTTACTTGACAAGAAGAAAATATAGTTTTAAAATAAAGAATAAAATTGCACTGTTCTTGTTCTTTTTTGTGTATAACCCATGAGATTATTGTCTGATTTGTTTTTTAAAAAATAAAAAAATATCTCAATGAGGTTTTTTTCTTGAACTATATGGATTTTAGATTTATCCACAACTGTGGATAAATCTGTGGTTAACTGACATTATTTTAAAAGGTTTTTGATGAAGAAAAAGGAAAAAGATATCTGGCAGCAGTTATTATCGAGGATAGAAACGCAGCTTAAACCACAGAACTTTAAGACCTGGTTTAAGCCTACCCAACTATATTCTCTTACCCAAAATAAATTAACCATCCAAGTCCCTAATGACTTTTTTAAAGAGTGGCTGGAAGAAAAGTATTTAAAGAAAATAAAAGAAGAAATAAAGCAATTAACAGGGCGAAAGCTAGAAGTAGATTTCATTTTTTTCCCCAAAGATAATCATATTCATCTAACCAAGAGGTCTACTTTTAAAAAAAAATCTGCTGTTTCCAGGTTAAACCCAAAATATAATTTTAAGAGTTTTGTTGTAGGGAATAACAATCGGTTGGCTCACGCTGCTGCTCTGGCTGTAGCTCAATCCCCTGGGCAGGCCTATAATCCTTTATTTCTCTATGGTAAAGTAGGCTTAGGGAAAACCCATCTTCTACAGGCCATTGGTCACTATGTCATAAAAAACAAAGATGAGATGACCTTCACTTATCTTTCCTCTGAACAATTTACCAATGAGTTAATAAATGCCATTCAAAATCGCAGAACAACAAAGTTCAGGAAAAAGTATCGCAATACAGATATCCTCCTTGTGGATGACATCCATTTTTTAGCCGGAAAAGAGCGAACCCAGGAAGAGTTTTTTCATACTTTTAATACTTTATATGAAGCCCATAAACAAATAGTACTTTCCAGCGATAGACCCCCCAGTGAAATCCCTACTTTAGAAAAAAGGCTTCTCTCACGTTTTGAATGGGGTTTAATTGCTGATATTCAACCTCCAGACTTTGAAACAAGAGTTGCTATATTAAAGAAGAAGGCAATGGCGGAGAATTTACATTTTCCTGATGAAGCATTTATATTTATAGCAGAGAGAATAAAGACTAATATCCGTAAATTAGAAGGATGTCTGATTCGTTTAGCTGCTCATTCTTCTTTGTTTAAAGAAAAAATAAATGCGAGTTCAGTTAGGGAGATATTAAAAGATATTATCCCTAAAGAAAAACCTAAACCAATTACTATTGAGTTAATTCAAAAAATAGTAAGTAAATATTACAAAATCAGAGAGGAGGCTATTAAAGGGAAAAAAAGAGTAAAGTCTATTGTTTTTCCTAGACAGGCAGCAATGTGGCTTTGCCGAGAATTAACAGAAGCTTCTTTTCCTGAGATTGCAGTTAAATTTGGAGGGAAAGACCACACTACAGTGATGTATGCATGTAAAAAAATAGAGAAACAGAAAAGCAAAGATGAAAATCTAAAAGAAGAATTAGAGAAGTTAATAGAAATACTAAAAACTTCTGAGTAATTTAAGGAAAACTTGTGAATAAAAAAGAGAAAAAAGGGAAATAATTTTCAACTTGTGAAAAAAGTGAAAAAAGTAGTTTCTTTATTCCCACGTTTTACTTTCGTCTCATAAGGGTATATTCTTCTTTACAGAAATTACTAACATTACTCACAACCTCTAATATGACTACTAAATTCTTTAATAATAATAATAAAGAAGTAATACTTCTTATCTTTCTTTTTTCTCCTCTTTAAAACCCTCTGGTTTTAATTTACCTTCCATTATTTCTCTTAAAACAGCACTGGGAAAATTTTCTTTAGAACTGACTAATTTTATTCTATTCTTTTCCTTCATTAATTGTCTTGTTCTTTGGATAGCTAAACGAATAAGTTCATATTTATTATCCATTCCAGTTTTACATAACAATTCATCTATAAAAATTTCAACCATTAAAACTCCTTTCTGTAACTACTTTTAAGTAAGTTTTTTTAGATTTTCCGGTGGAATCTTATTCACCTGACAACGTTCTGCTTTAATTATAGCTAACAAATCACCTAATGCCCTATTTATATTATCATTCATTATTACATAATCGTAAAAAGAAATATACTTAATTTCTTTTTTTGCTTGCTGCATACGGTCTCTTATTTTTTTCGTTTCCTCAGTAGCTCTGCCACTTAAACGTCTTTGTAATTCTTGCCAGGAAGGGGGAAGAAGAAAAATAAGTACAGCCTGGGGATATTTTTTTCTTATCTCGGTTCCTCCTTTGACATCTACTTCTAAAATTACGTCTTTTTCCGTCTTTATAACTTCATTAAGGAAATTAATTGAGGTCCCATAAAGTTGTCCATGTACCTCGGCCCATTCTACAAACTTTCCTTCCTCTCTCATTTTTTGGAATTCCCCTAGGGAAACAAAATAATAATCTACTCCCTCTATTTCATTTTTGCGGGGATGACGAGTAGTAAAGGATACTGAAGGGGTAAACGAGGGGGATACCTGCAAAAATCTCTTTAATAGAGTAGTTTTACCCACTCCTGATGGAGCAGAAATAACCACAATTAAACCTCTCTTTTTCTTTAACAAAGTTTTTTCCTCTGTAAAGCGCTTGCTTACTCGATATTTTGAGTTTCTTCTCTAATTCTTTCTAAATCTTCTTTAATTTGAATCACCAGGTGAGAGATAATAAAAGCGTTAGTTTTTGCTCCTAAAGTATTGATTTCTCTTTGTAACTCCTGGAGGGTAAATTTTAATTTGGCCCCTATAAGCTCGGTCTGTTTTAGAGTATTTTGGAGTTGGTCTAAGTGAGATTGAAAGCGTAATCTTTCCTCACTGGTATCACCTCGCCAGATAAGGGAAGAAAGCTCGCGAGCCATTTTTTTCTTATCTGTCTTTTCTAAAAGTTCTTCCAAGTTTTTCTCTATTTTTTTTTTATAATTTTTTTCAATTAAAGGAGTCTCTTTTTCTATTTTGGAAAGTCTCTTTTCGATTTTTTTTAAATACTTCTGGATACTATAAAGGTGTTCTTTTCCCTCTTTTTCTTTTGCTTGAAGTACTTCTTTTAAGGTTTTAATTAGAGATTTATCTATAAGACTTTTTATATTTTCTTGAGCTTTTTCTTTTTCTAAAAGGATAACATTAGGAAGCGATAAGATATGAGAGAGATCAACCTCTTTTTTTAACCCCAGATTATCAGATACTTGAGAAAGAATCTGGTGATAATGAGAGGCGAGTTCTTGATTTATTATAGTTTTAGGCAAGGCAAGTTTTTTCCTCTTTATTTCGATATTAAGGATTATCTTTCCTCGTTTGATCTTTTCCTTAATTTTTTCCTTAATTCTTTTTTCCCAGAGAAAGGGGATTGGCTCAGAACAATTAATTTCTATTTCCAAAAAACGATGATTAAGTGTTTTTATTTGTGAATAGATATCTACTTTCTCATTTTCTACTTTTCCCTCCCCATAACCAGTCATACTTTTCAAAAGAAAACCTCCATAATTTTAGCGTATAGCGGGCAGCGTTTAGCATATTATACCCTACTCCTCACATCCTGTCAAAGAACTAGCGTATAGCGGGTAGCGTTTAGCGTGTAGTTCCCTCTCCCCTCAGGGGAGAGGGATAGGGTGAGGGGGCACCATCCACTATTCACCATTCACGAGATATACTCTATGTTCATCAATTAAGGATTCCAGAATTTCCTTGATAGATTTTTTAAGGATAGGGTGATAAAGCTCTGGATTAATTTCAGCAAGAGGAATCAAGACAAACCTGCGTTTGTGCAGGCGTGGATGAGGAAGGGTAAGATCTTTTTCTTTGATTATCTTTCCCTCGTAAAAAAGAAGGTCTAAGTCGATCACCCGAGAAATCTTCTTTTTTGTTCTTATTCTACCCATTCTTTTTTCTATTTCCAGTAATATTTCGAGTAATTTCTTAGGATTGTTATCTGTTCTTACTTTCAGAACACAATTTACAAACCACCCTCCTTTTATTCCTACTGGTTCGGTCAGATAAAAAGAGGAAACCTTCTCTACCTCCATTTTCTCTTTTAGGTGGTTCAGTGCCTCCTTTATATTTCCTATTCTCTTCCCCTTATTTGAACCTAATCCGATGTAGACACTGCACATTTTAGAGTAGTCCATAATTAGCAAGGGCCTTCTCTAATTTTTCCTCATTCTCTTTTTGCATACCATTCAAGGGGAGTCTCCATTCTTTCTCAATCATTCCCAGGCGAGCCAGAGCTGTTTTCATAGGAAGAGGGTTGGTTTCCATAAACATAGCCTGGCACAGAGGATAAATTTTGTAATGAAGCTCTTGAGCTTTTTCGATTTTTCCTTCAAGATAATACTTTATCATTTTTGTCATCTCTTCTGGTATAATATTAGCCGTTGCTGCTATAGCTCCACATCCGCCCAAAGAAAGAATGGGCAGAGTCTGGGAATCATTCCCGGAAAGGACACTGAAGCCAGGCTCTGAGAGAGAGATAATACTGGAAACCTGGTCCATATCTCCGCTTGCTTCCTTGATCCCTACTATGCCTTTGAGTCTGCTTAATTTAGCTATGAGGGAAGGAGGAATGTTTATTCCTGTGCGTGAGGGAATATTATAAATAATAATAGGAAGACCGATAGCTTCTAATTTGCGGTAATGGGCTTCCAATCCCTTAGGGGTGGGTTTATTGTAATAGGGAGCTATTACCAGAACTCCATCCGCTCCTATTTCTCTGGCGTATCTGGTTAGTTCTTCTGCCTCTTTAGTATTATTAGAACCTGCCCCGGCGATTATAGGCACTCTCCCCTTAACCTCTTCCACAGTTATTTTAACCACTCGCTTGTGTTCGGCAAAGGATAAAGTAGGTGATTCTCCTGTTGTCCCACAGGGGACTATCCCATCCACCCCTTTTTCCAGACAGAACCCGATAAGTTTTCTCAAAGCCTCTTCGTCTATTTCTCCTCCTTTAAAAGGAGTAACAATGGGTACAAAACATCCTTTGAACATATATATTATTCTCCTCCTTTCTTTTCGTATTTTCCTTCAAAAACCACTTTTGCTTCACCTTCCAGAAAGACTTCGGTGAACTCCGGCAAAGAAGGATTCTCCAATGGAGTAAAGTTAGTTTTATTCCTTCTCTGAAAATAAACTTTGAGGTTTCCTCCTTTTGTTTTTATCTTTAAGGGAGAACCCAAACCCCGGATTATATTGGCGATGATAGCTGAGGCTACCGCTCCTGTACCACAGCTCAAAGTTTCTTTCTCTACTCCCCTCTCATAGGTTCTAACTTTAAGGGTATCTCCTTCTACTTCTACAAAATCCACATTAGTTCCCTGAGGCTGAAAATACCGATGATATCTTATTTTGGGTCCTAGCTTCTCCAGGGGAGCCTTCTCTACCTTCGGAGCAAAAAGAATAAGATGAGGTACTCCTGTATCTAAATAATGTCCTTCATAAGAGTTGCCTTCCAGGGCTAGTTTTAAATTAAGATGCAGGTGACAAGGATTTTTCATTCTTATTTTAGTTTGAGCCTCATTTACATAAGCAATAATAGGTCCGGACAGGGTCTCAAAAGAGCATTTTTCCCCTACAATTTTCTTTAAATAAGCAAATCTAGCTATACATCGGCCTCCATTGCCACACATCTCCGCTTCTGTACCATCAGGATTGAAGATGCGCATCTTAAAAGTGGCTTTATCCGACTCTTCTAAGAGAAGAAGTCCATCTGCTCCAATTCCCTTCTTTCTCGAACAGACTCTTTTAGAAAAATTCTCTCTGTCTTTAATAATCCCAGAGCGGTTATCAACTATAATGAAGTCATTACCACTGCCCTGCATCTTGGTAAAGGGGATAAAATCATTGTAGTTCGTAGTTTGTAGTTCGTAGTTCATTGACTAAAACCTTTGTAGCCTGTCTCCTTTTTACCTTGCTGAGATGGAGAAACTATGGGAAAAGTCCTGGCTGAAGAATCCGAAGAATTCCTAGAGGAAGAGAATAGTTCATCAGGGATAACCTCACCCCTGATAAGGTCCTGGTAGGTTTCTCTTTCCCGAATTATCCACCAGCGGTCCTCTTTTACCAGGACCTCTGGGGGTCTTGGCCGGGCATTATAAACCGAGCTCATGCTAAAACTATAGGCTCCTGCATCCATTAAAGCCAGATACTCTCCTTCTAAAGTTTCAGGAAGGCTTCTTCCTAAAGCAAAAAAATCTCCTGTTTCGCATAGAGGTCCTACTACATCCACTACCTCGCTGGGCTTCGTTTTACCAGGTTCTTTTAACTTTTTTATCTGGTGGTAAGCACCATAAAGAGAGGGTCTAATAAGGTCATTCATCCCTGCATCTACAATGATAAATGTTTTTTCTCCTCCTCTCTTTTTATAGAGTACCCGGGTAATTAAGAGGCCAGCAGGGCCAACCAGAAATCTTCCCGGCTCTATGATTAACTTCGCTTCTCTTTTTTTGAGCAAAGGATAGATTTTTTTTGCTAGCTCCTCAATATCTAAAGGAGGTTTTCCCTTTTCGTAACTAATTCCAAATCCCCCTCCTATATCTATATATTGGAGGTTTAAACCTTTTTCTTTAAGAGAATCGAAGAGCTCTCCCGCTTTTTCTAAAGCTTTAATATAGGGAACAGGACTGGTTATTTGAGAGCCTATGTGGATATGAACGCCCACAGGTTTTATTATTCTGGACTTAGCTATTTTCTCATATAACTTTTTTGCTTGGCTAAAACTAATACCAAATTTATTTTCCTTCTTGCCTGTGGTGATATAGCGGTGAGTTTCTACCTCTACATCAGGATTGAGCCGCAAAGATACTCTGGCTTTCCGATTTAGCCGCTGGGCAGTTTTTTCTATTAGCTTCAGCTCCGATGCTGATTCTACATTGAGCATAAAAACATTCTCTTTTAAAGCGTACTCTATTTCTTTTTCATTTTTACCTGGTCCGGCAAAGACTATTTTTCCAGGAGAAAATCCGGCCTGAAGAGCCTTGTAGAGCTCTCCTCCTGAAAGGATGTCTGCTCCGGCACCCTCGGTGGCAAGGATTTTAGATAAAGTAAGGTTACCATTGGCTTTTAATGAGTAGCAAATAAGGGGGGATAGTTTACTGAAAGCATGGGCAAGTTTCCTATAATTCCCCATTAAACTGTTATAGCTATAAAGATAAAAAGGGGTCCCCACTCTCCGGGCAACTTCAGAGATACAAACCCCCTCGCAGAAAAGTTCTCCGTGTTTATAGTTAAAATAGCTATGGTGATTCATTATTTTCATATCTTATAATTTCTTGCTTAGTAGCGGTGCGATTTATCACAGAAAGAAGATAACTAGTGAATTAGTTAATTGAGCTAGAAAGAAGTTAATTGAGTTGATTAACCACTCAATATTTACCATTCACTACTCACCATTCTGCTTACAGCTTATAGCTTAAGGCTTACAGCTTTCCTGGCTTTTTCTATTTGTCTGGCCAGACTTTTCTTTCCTGTTCCCCCTGCTGATTCCTTATTAAAGACGCAGGAGTCTAACTTTATTCTTTCAAAGACATCTTCCCCGAAGGAAGAGGAGAATTTTTGGTAATCTGAGAGGGTAAGGTCTTTAAATCCTTTGCCTTCCCCCAGGCAGTATTTAATAATAATTCCTATAAGTTGGTGTGCTTCTCTAAAAGGAACTTTCTTTTCCACCAGATAATCAGTTAAGTCAGTGGCGGCGAAAAAGCCTTTATCTGCCTCTTTTCTCATACTATCTTTATCTATTTTTATATGGTCAAACATTTTAGCATAGAGTTTTAGGCTTCTCTTAATGGTCTGGGTAGTTTCAAACAAAGCAAGTTTATCTTCCTGCATATCCCGGTTGTAGGACAGAGGAAGGGCTTTCATAGTGACAAGGAGAGAAATAAGGTGGCCATAGACTTTTCCTGTTTTTCCTCGAATGAGTTCAGCTACATCAGGGTTCTTTTTCTGCGGCATTATACTTGAGCCAGTAGTAAAGGCATCGCTTGCCTGAATAAAGGAAAAAGCAGGGGAGGACCAGAGGATAAAATCTTCTGAAAGACGGGATAGATGCATCATTAAAAGGGCTGCTCCTGATAAAAACTCTATAATATAATCTCTGTCACCCACCGTATCCAGGCTATTTTCACTAACTTTAGGAAAATCTAAGAGCTTAGCTACATATTCTCTATCAATCGGAAGAGACGTTCCTGCCAGGGCCCCTGCTCCTAAAGGCATCACATTGACCCTCTGAGAGGAGTCTTTAAACCGCTCTTTATCTCTTTGCAGCATCCAAAAATAGGCAAGAAGGTGATGAGAAAAAAGAATGGGCTGGGCGTATTGTAGATGGGTATAGCCGGGCATAACAGCATCCAGATTTTTCTCAGCTAGCCCTAAAAGAGTTTTTTGGAAATCGTTGATTAAAGTGATGATTTGACCTATTTCCTCCCTTAGGTAGAGCCTTTCATCCAGGGCGATTTGGTCATTTCTAGATCTAGCTGTATGCAATTTTTTACCCGCCTGTCCTGCTCTTTTAATCACTTCTTCTTCTATAGCAAGGTGGATATCCTCTTTTTGGTTAAAGTTTAGCTTTCCCGCTTTAATATCTTTTTCTATTTCTTTTAAGGCGCAGAGGATCTTTTCAGCTTCTATTTCTTTAATAATTCCACACCTGGCGAGCATCTTTACATGAGCAGTGCTTCCGGCTATGTCATATTTATATAACTTCTTATCTAATTTAATAGAAGAAGTAAAATCTCTTACCAGTTTATCTATCTTTTCAGTAAATCTCCCTGCCCATAAATCCATATTGACCTTCCTCTAAATAGCTATAATCACATCATCAAGCCTTTTATTGTTTAGATCTTTTGAGACAACCAAGCCTGGCCTTAGTTTAAATTCCCTCAATTTCTCTGAAGGCATTGGAGCTTTGCAAAGGACAATATTACCTTTACTTAATTTCATCTTTAAAAACCTTATCGTAAATGTCATTTTCAGGACTCAGCCAATCCAAATAGGCTTTTGAACTCATCTGCATTCTTAAAAGTTCTTCAACTTCTTCTCTGTCTCTTAAATAGCTGGCAAAGTCAATTACTTCCTTCAATTTACTCTCTGGAAGCACACTAATTATTTCTTCAAGTTTTTGTTTAACCTCCAAGGCTTGCATATTAATCCCCCCTTCTCTTTCCAGTTTTATTTGAGGTATAAGAATAAGAATTCTTTACGGAATATATAGGACTCATAGTATAATCATTATATACCAAAATCTTAATTGAAACAAGAGCTTTAGAGAAGACAAAAGAGGTGGGTGCAGTCCTTATTTTACTTTTATTACTTCTTCCTTTTCCAGTGAGGCATTGGCAGCCAGGGTTAGTTTTAAAGTTTTTAGGGCATCCGAATAAGGTGAACTTATTATTTTGGGATTATCTTCTTTTATAGCCCTGATGAAGGCTTCATTCTCTGCCTGGTAGGGGTCTATACTCATCTTTATTTCCTTCTCCTCACTATTGGTAATTTTCAAAAGGTGAGAGGAGAGAAAAAGGTTTATTTTAAGACCCTTTGCTATCAGGTTAATTCCCCACTCACGCCCATGAGAGAGAATGCAGGCAGAGGAAATGCTGCCTATGGTTCCGTTTTCAAAATGGAGATTTACACAGGAGGCATCATCCAGGCTATAGTTTCCCATATCTTCCATTAGACCATTGAATTTTTGGCCATAGATTTTATCTACTTCTCCCACAAGATACCTTGCCAGGTCAAAGATATGAGTGGTTTGTTCAATGATTTGACCTCCTGATTCATTTTTGTTTGTCCACCAGCGAACATCCTGGCGAAGGGGAGAAAAATAATGGCCGGAGATGAGGGCAATCTTTCTTTTTCCTAATTCTTTCTTGGCTCTATTTACTATGTCTGAATATCTGTACACATATCCTACACTGGAAATAATATCGTTTTTCTCAATAGCTTCCTTGATCTCTTCTGCTTTTGCTAAGTTTAAGGCAAGGGGTTTTTCTACAAATAGATTTATTCCTTTTTCCGCAGTTAGAATTTCCTGATCAGTATGGGCAAAAGGAGGTAGACAAATATATACAGCCTGAAGATCCTCTTTGTTTAACATTTCCCGGTAGTCGATATAAGATTTAGTTCCAAAGGTTTTAGCTATTTTTTGGGCCTCTTTTCCGTCTACGTCACAGACAGAGACTAGCTCTGCATCCTTTATTTTTGCCAGTTTTTTCATGTGGCGTACAGCAATTCTTCCTGTGCCAATAAATCCAACTCTTACCTTCATTCAAACATCCTCGACCCCTTAGGAAACTTTATTACATTTCCTATCTATATTTCATGAATCGTATTCAACTATAATATAAAATCAAAATACAACTCTTACCTTCTAACGCTCACTAGCTTTGCCAATGGGAGGGTATCGAGGAGGCCTTTAAGGAGAGCAGCTTTGTATTGAAGGAAGGGAATGTTCCCTTCCAATACTTTCTTGCCTACTTTCTTGCCGGCTAAATATAAATTTGCCTCCTAGTAACGCATATCACTAACAAAAATATTCACTATTTACTCCTCTCTCCCCCCGCTTAATATATATTATAGCATAATTTTTTAATTTATCAAATTTCGCGTTAAGATTCCTGCGTTAAGTCAAATCATATCTGCTTTTTTGTCAATGTAAAGTAAAAATGTCATACTCCTGCTAGAGAAGCAATTTCTGTACCAAACTTTTCCAGAGAATATCTTGGAATTTTTCTACCTATCTTCAACACCTGATGGTATGGAGAAATCCTCCCAGTTTTTCGTTTATTTTTAGCTAGTGTTCATTTTTTAAAGGCTATAGCGTATTTTAAACACCAGCCTTTTATTATTTTATCCATGTTCTCATTTTAAGCTTTCTATTTTTTTCAGCGAAGAGGGATTAGAGATCTCCGGTTGTATGGCTTAAGACATTCTTCTAAGCGAGCCTGTGAATTGACATCTAAGGTAGATATAGTAAAATGTTGATAAATTCAAGTGAGAAAAGAAACTAAGAAGTTTTAGAGTGAGCGAGGCTGATGAAAATTAACGCAAAAACAAAAATAGTGGGATTATTTGGTTATCCTATCCATCATTCTTTTTCTCCCATTTTCCATAATGCTGCTTTTGCCGGGTTAGAACTCGATTTTATCTATCTTCCTTTTTCTGTAAAACCGGCGGATCTAAAGGAAGCGGTGCAGGCTATAAAATCGTTAAATATAACAGGGATAAATGTTACCATTCCTCACAAGGAGAAAATACTGCCCTATCTTGATGAAATATCTCCAGAAGCAAAGATGATAAAGGCGGTAAATACTGTTCATAACAAAAAAGGTAAGTTAATTGGTTACAATACTGATGGAGAAGGTTTTATCCAGTCACTGAGAAAAGAAGGAAAATTCAACCCTGAAGGCAAGAGTGTATTCATGGTGGGTGCAGGAGGAGCTGCTTATGCTATTTCCTTTGCTTTAATCAGAGCAGGGGTAAAAAAGTTTACTTTTACCAATCGGATATTTGATTTTGAGAGAGCAAGGGTTTTATTCAAACATTTAAAAAATACTTTTAAAGACAGATGCGAGCTTTCACTTATCGATTTTGACAAAAGAAATTCACGGCAGATCCTGGGCAAGGTTGATCTATTTGTCAATGCTACCTCGGTAGGGATGCACTCATCAGATGATCAGTTATTAATTGATCTAGATTTCTTTTCTCCGGATGTATTTATTTACGATGTTGTCTATAATCGGAAGACGAATCTTTTAAGAGAAGCCGAGGAAAGGAAACTCTCTTCTTTAGGGGGGTTGGAGATGCTTCTCTATCAAGGGGCTCTTTCTTTTGAAATCTGGACTCATCGTAAGGCACCCATAGAGACAATGAGAGAAGCGCTAAAACAGGGAGGAGTAGGCTAATGCTTCGTTATTTGACAGGGGGCGAATCTCATGGCAGGAGTTTGACCGCCATTTTAGAAGGAATACCAGCTGGCTTAAACCTATCAAGTAAGGATGTTGACCAAGAATTGAGACGAAGGCAAAGAGGTTATGGCCGGGGACAGAGAATGAAAATAGAAAAAGATAAAGCCCAATTTCTCTCCGGTGTTCGTCTGGAAAAGACATTAGGTACTCCCATTACCTTAATGATAGAGAATCTTGACTGGCAAAACTGGCAAGATGTGATGGCTTCAGAGAATAAAGGGGCAGATTCTCAAAATATTCCTCTTCTTACTTATCCCCGACCGGGTCATGCAGATTTAGCAGGAGCGATTAAATATGATTTTGATGACCTGAGGAATGTTCTGGAACGAGCTAGCGCCCGGGAAACAGCAGCTCGAGTGGCTGTGGGAGCTATTTGTAAAAAATTCCTTGCTCAATTTGAGATTCGGATCTACAGTCGAGTTATCCAGATTGGCAAGATAAAAGATATAACCCAATGGCAGCCTGTAGAGGCGAGGTACGAGTTGATTGAGAATTCTCCTTTGAGGTGTCTGGATAAGGCAAAGGAGAAAGAAATGATAGCTTTGATTGACCTGGCAAAGAAGGAGGGGGACAGCCTGGGGGGAGTATTTGAGGTGGCAGTTACTAATCTGCCAATAGGGCTGGGTAGCTACATTCAGTGGGATCTTAAATTAGATGCTCGTTTAGCCTATGCTATAATGAGTATTCAAGCTATTGTTGGGGTGGAGATTGGCTCAGGCTTTACGGCGGCAGAAGAGTTCGGCTCCCGGGTTCAAGATGAGATATTCTATGATCAAAGTGGGAGTAAATTTTACCGAAAGACCAATAATGCAGGAGGTATCGAAGGAGGGATGAGTAACGGTGAGCCAATTATCCTCAAGGCAGCTATGAAACCAATCTCTTCCTTAGCCAGAGCTCTATCTTCAGTAGATATGGTTAGCAAAAAGGCGGTTAAGGCTATGAAACAGCGAGCTGATATCTGTGTGGTTGCCGCCGCCTCTATTATTGGAGAAGCAGTGGTTGCTTTTGAGCTCGCCAGAGCCATGCGGGAGAAATTTGGCGGAGATAGCCTGAGGGAAGTAAAGAGGAATTATTCAAGCTATCTAGATTATGTGAGAAAAAGATGAATATTGTATTAACCGGTTTTATGGGAACAGGCAAGAGCGTTGTAGGCAAGGAGCTGGCCAAAAGATTGGGGATGAGTCATTTGAGTACGGATGAGCTCATCGAA
>JAUWRC010000031.1 GCA_030610745.1 Clostridia bacterium | reverse complement strand
CGCTATAAGGATAAATGCATTGCTTGTGGAGCCTGCATCTCAGCCTGTCCTTATAAAGCTATCATAAGCCATAGAGATACTATTTTAGAAAGTGATTGCCTTATCGTTGGGTTAGGCCCGCAGTTTGATGGATGTCTTTATTCTCTACTTTTTTTATAATCTCTCCCACAATCTCATCCATCAGTCTTGCTGTAGGTGTTTTTCCGTAGGCCCGGATAAAGGGCCTACCCTGGTCAGTAGAATCTACTATGGCTGGCTCAATAGGAATTCTGCCAAGAAACGGAACTCCAAGCTCATCCGCTGCTTTTTCTCCTCCTCCAGTCTTGAAAAGGTTGATTTTTTCCCCACAATGAGGACAGATCAAACCACTCATATTTTCAATAATTCCAATTACCGGAACATTAAGAGACCTAATAAAGTTAACCGATTTGCGAGAATCTAAGAGAGCTACCTCTTGAGGAGTAGTAACAATTATCGCTCCACTTAATCCTGGAACAAGCTGAGTTATACTTAAGGGTTCATCGGTTAACTTTCCTCCCTCAAGATCTTTCCAACTTTCTGCTCTAACACCTCCTTAGGTACTACCCCTATCGCCCTGTCCACTATCTTCCCATCCTGGAAAAATAAAAGAGTAGGAATACTCATAATTCCATATTTTCCAGCTACAGCAGGGTTTTCATCAACATTTAATTTACCTACCTTAATTTTTCCCTCATACTCCCGATTAATCTCTTCTACCATTGGTGCTACCATGGAGCAGGGAGCACACCAGGGAGCCCAAAAATCAACCATTACAGGAAGAGCTGAGGTTAAAACCTCGCTTTCCCAATTTTGATCTGTGAAGATTACTTCTGACATATTCTTTTTCTCCTTCTATTTTATTAGTGTCAATATTTCTGGTTTATTTTCCCTTATAGCGATAGTATGCTCAAAATGAGCAGAAAGCCTACCATCTTTTGTTACCACCGTCCAGTTATCTTTTGCAGTTTTAACTTCAAATTTTCCCATATTGACCATTGGTTCTATAGCAAATGTCATTCCTCGCTTAAGCTTCGGACCTAGATGAGGCTTGCCAAAGTTAGGTATAGAAGGATCCTCGTGAAGAGCCCTTCCAACCCCATGCCCAACAAGATCCCTAACCACCGAAAAACCGCTTTTTTCCGCATGGGACTGAATGGCATGAGAGATATCGGATAACCTATTTTTTACCTTTGCCTGTTTGATTCCTTTGCAAAGTGCCTCTTCAGTGACCTGCAGCAACCTATTAACCTCATTACTTATCTTGCCTACACCTACAGTAATAGCAGCATCTCCATAATATCCATTTAATTTTACTCCCAAATCCAAACTTATAATATCGCCGGATTGTAGCTTGTAGGGACCAGGAATACCATGTACAACCTGCTCGTTAACAGAGGTACATAAAGAGGAGGGAAACCCACGATATCTCTTAAATGCCGGCTTGGCTCCTCGCTTCAGAATCAAGCTTTCTGCCAGGCTATCAAGCTCCTTCGTAGTTATCCCTGGAGTGTTAATAATGATTTTTCGTAGTTCCTCCAGAACCTCTGCTACAATCTGGCCCGCTTCTCGCATGTAGTTTAATTCCCGTTCAGATTTTAAAGTAATCATTATTCAACTCCTTTATTTTATTACTATTTTCGTAAATATTCACTAAAGCACGTGTACTACTGTTTAAATTTGTTGTTGTGTAATGTTAATTAAAAATTAAAATTGGGCTTATTTGGAAGAATAGCCACTTTCATAGCTTTCCCAGATTCAGCTAAATGAATCCCTTCTTCCAGCTTTTCCAAAGGTAATCTGTGGGTAATAATCTTTTTTACATTTATTCGACCTTGAGACAAAAGATTTAAAGCCAGCTTGTTATGATACGGCGCTGACCCATGGGTACCTACCACATAAAATTCTCCATAATGTGCCAGATTTGAGTCAAATTGAATATAAGGTTTATCCTTAGGTAATCCTCCAAAGAAATTAATTATACCTCTAGAACCTACCATTCTAAGTGATTCCTCCTGAGCTTTTCCACTGGAACAGGCTACAATTATCTTGTCTGCACCACGTCCGTTAGTTTCTTCTTTTATTTTTTGTACAGCATCCTCCTTAGAAGGATTTATTATAACATCTGGTGCAGCAAGATCTCTGGCAAAATCAATTCGGGAGGAGGATAATTCCACGAGAATTACTTTCCCAGCTCCTTTTACTCTAGCAAGTTGCATATGTATGCATCCCAAAGGACCAGCCCCTATTACCACCACTGTATCTCCCAGACCAATCTTAGACAATTCCTGCCCATTAATAGTACAGGCAAGTGGTTCTGCAAGAGCTGCCTCTTCAAAGGACAAATTATCTGGAATAAGATTTACGCAATCATTTTCAATCGCAACCTCTGGAACTACCATAAACTGCGCAAATCCTCCATCAAAATGATAACCAATATCTTTAAGATTCAAGCACATACTTTGCATCCCTCTTCGGCAATAATAACATTCACCGCAGGGCAGGGCCGGAGCTACAGCTGCTCTTTGACCTATTTTATAATTTTCTACCTTTTTCCCCACTTCTACAATTTCTCCAGATACTTCATGACCAGTAATTCGAGGAAAACGAATATGTTTGTGTCCGTAATGGTAAACTCTTATATCAGTTCCGCAGATAGTACATACTTTTACCTTAATTAAAATTTCTTTTTCTGAGGGATGAGGAGTAGCAATATCCTGAATTCTTAAATCTTCAATTGTATGTAAAACAGCTGCTTTCATAGTATTTTCCTTTCTTATTTAAAATAGGCACACTGATTTAATTTACTACTTAAAGAGCACCAAAGACTCTATTTTCGAGACGAAATCATTCTAATCTCACCTATACTTCCAGCATGCTAAACCCTGCCCTCACATCCTCTTGACGATGTGCAGTGCTCCCTGTAATCTCAAGAAGTATAACTTCTCCAATTTTCCATACTTCGATACCCGGCCGAATGCATCCTGACCTGGTCTTTCCTTCTCGTCCAAGTGCAGCATGCATATGAAGACTGGGTTTCCCATTACTGTCAGGAAAGATAGTTCCCACGGCACAGATTTCATGAACCCCTTTAAGCCCAAAAACCATAGGAACTACTGGCATTGACTCGCTCTCCTCAGGCCCCACAACAATATTTCCCCCGTCTCTGATTCCTCCCACAAGGATGCACATACCACAGGCTACATTGTTTTCCTGAGCAAAAGCCTCAATTGCACCGGGCAGCTTATCCCCATCCTCCAATCTTATGACAAATATCCTGCCAACTTTTCCTTCAGTGTATTTCATTTCATTTTTCCTCTTTTATAGTTTTGCTACCACAATTTTCATAGGAAATAATTTAGCTATCATTATTTCATCTGTTTTTACTATTTTATAGTTAGCATCTCTTATAGAATCTTCAACATAAATTGGCCTACAACTAGCCAACGATGAGTTCATCCAAGGCCCGCTTTGGCACGTGGTGCAGGCCTTCACTATCGCGCCAGTACTTGATGTCTCCATTAGGTCCAACTGTCTCAATTACTACTTTCTCCCTGGGTCTGCCCAGAGCCAGGACAAGAAGTATCTCGTAGCGGGATGGTATATCCAGAGCCTTGCGCAGTTCCTCTCTCTTTATTGAACCAATAATACAGCCACCTAACCCCTTCTCTGTCGCGCCCAGAAGAATGCTTTGAGCCGCTATTCCATGGTCGCAGCCAAAAGACCGACTTATCTGGGTGTCCCCGAGTATGATAATATACGCAGACGGCCTTTCCCCTTCACATGGGCCAGACCAGTCTTTGAGATAACCAGCCCAGGCAAGGTGTGGAAATATCAAAGCATTCTTTTGAGGGTCAGAGGAAAGGATATATTTTAGAGACTGTAAATTGCCTGCTGATGAAGAAAGTCTGGCCAGGTCAACAAGCTGCCTCAATGTTCCAAGTTCTATGGAAACTTCCTCATAAAATCGCCGATAACTTCTGTTCTTTACTATTAAATCTCTTATCATTTTAATCTCCTTGATAATGCTAACCGGAAAAAAAGTAATCTTTCATAGGTTCCTCAATTTACTACCTCAACTTGTTGAATTCCCACAAATTCAGGTAATTGTTTTCTAGTTTCTGGGTCCATTTCTTCCAGACATAATTCGACTACTTCCTTTAAGTTTTTTTGAAGCTCATCCAGAGTTTTAGCTTGAGTATGAGCATCTTAAGAAAATATGCTTTGGACTTCAATGTAGCTGATTTTACCATCCTCTATATCCTCTTCTAAAAGTTCCTTAACTTCATCTTTTGCCGTAAAATATAGGATTTGCCAGCCTGAGGCTGAAATCTTCTTTAGTATATCAATTTCTTTTGTTGCCCCAAACTCCTTTCTCAGCCGTACTTTTGAAATCCCAGGCTACACTTGGTCTGTGAATGCCAAAGGCGAAAATTTGATGAATCGGTCAGCGCTGTCCACATCCATCCTTTTGGTAACTTGTATCTCTCCGCTCTCATTTTTTCTTCACAGTAATATATTTTTGAAACCTGCTCGTTGGTTTTGAGGGAATAGTTCTTTTTAAATATTTGCTTTCCAATAAAGGATATAGAATCTGCTTCTTAAAGTTCACCCTATCCTTCAATCCAAGAAATTCCATCATCTCTTTTAAAAACCGCGGTGTCTCGCAAAATTTCAATACTTTTACTATTCTATCTCTTATCTCGACTTGATGGGTGACTTGATGGGTGACTTGATGGGTGAGGTGTTCAGTAGGATAAGGGAAAATTATGGTAAATGTATCGTTCTTCTCATCATTTATCCATTTTGGTTCGGGGAACCCCAACTGTTTTAAAATTAAAATCTCTGTCTTAAACCCTGTCCCTTTAGTCTCGGCCCAACCTAAGTCATAAAATACAGGTGCAATCAGGCTGTTTCGTAGTTCTGAGCCTGGAGATTCAAAAGTATTTGGGTCTTTTAGAGAGTAACCGGGATTGTAAAATTCAATTCTATCATTATAAATTCTTATTTGAGAGGGCGAAGGATGGAAATAATTTTGGTGCATCAAAAGATTCCCCAAAGCCTCTCTTAGAGCTTTTTTAAAAGGATCGTCTTCCACACGGGTTAATTTTTTACCTAACTTAAAAGGGGTAAGGAAAAATCTATCCACAATATCAAGGATTTGAGTTCGCAAAAAGATTAAATTACCCTGTAGGTCTTGTGAAAGAAATGGGTCTTTATCTTTTCCCCATTCTGTTCCTTTTATACGGATAATATCAACTCTAAAATGAGAAAAATGTCTTTTGATAGTCTTTGTTTTCCCAAAAAGTAAAAGTCCTGCCACTGTTAGAAGTTTTGTATCTTTTGAAAGTAAATTGTAAGCCTTCAATAAATCTCCATCTTTCAGGAGAACTTCTTTTGCATCTTTTTTCTGAAGTGTACGCAAATTTCTATAGATTAAAAGAGCATTTTTGTCTATGTCAAAAAGAGTAGTTTCTTTTAGAACCTGAGCATCGGGAGATTTCAATCTCTCCTGAAAAAATCTTTGCAAATCATTATCGGTTAACCTTTGATCAATTGAGTTAACCCGCTCATAGCCTCCTTTTAGAGGACCTGCATCTTTGATATAAATTGGCTTTTCATACCTTAATGCTTCTAGAATTTCGACTGCTACAAAATATTTATCTGCTTCTTTTGCAATTTTCGGATTTATGGTGGGACAGAAATTAAATTTTTGACTAACTGTTGATACTAAATCATCGACAATTTTTTGAGGGTGCTCTACCCCTTGCTTTATTATTTTATGCTGCTCCTGTTTAATTCCTAATACAATAACTCCACCCTTGGTGTTAGAAAAAGCAGAAATAGTCTTCCAAATACTCTGTGGCAAACCTTTCTTTGCTTCTTTATACTCTACTTTATTAGTCTCAAACTTTTTTAAAAATGGAAGATTTTGCTTCATCTTTACCCGCCATTCTTTCCCTTTAATTCAAGTCCCAATATCAAATCATTTACAGAATTGGAAGGCTGAAGTATGGTTTCAAAAAGGACTTTATTACTCATCTGTGGAATAGATAATCTGAGCATTCTAATTACCTCCTATGTTTTTATTTATGCAGGACTAATTTCATATAACGGAGCACCGCTACTTTTACCACCCCGTTGTAAAGAAAAGTAGTAATAGTCACTCCTCTATTAACTCCATCTGCCAGGGGGCTTCCACAATTATCTGGGGCTGCTTATAATCCTTTGCCTCATACAGCTCCAGCTTTCCTGTTACTCTGATTACTCTCCTCTTCAAGGAGGATATGTCAATATCCGATTGGGGGAAATCAGCTGCCAACTCGTCAGAATAGATCAGGGCCGTAAAGTGACCTTTATAATCCTCCCTTGAATCTAAGAAGACAATCCCTTCGGTAACTCCGATCCTGGCGACCTTAAACTGAACTGTAACTATCCTTATCTATGAATTTTCCTTAAGTCTCTTAGTAAATCTGGTATCAAGACGAAATTGCTCTGAGATTACTTCACTATCTTGAGAATTTCTTTGAACTCTCTTCCTTCTGCTACTTTCAATAGTTCAAAGAGAGCTATCTCTGTGCTTGTCAGACTTGTTCTTCCGTTTTTTATTCTTTCCAGCCCGATTTCTTTGTTTTCTGCTGTTCTTGAGGAAACTGCATCTGCAATAACCTGGACCTCATATCCCAGGCTAGCCAGATCTATGAATGTTTGATAAACACAGACATGCGTTTCAATGCCTGCAATTAAAATCTGTTTACGTTTCAATGTTTTGAGTTCTTGCATAAAATGTTCATTACCAGAGCAGCTAAAACTAAGCTTGCGTATGGGTTGGATGCGAGGCAAAAGACGAGCAACTTCAGGCATTGTTGCCCCTAACTTTTCAGGGTTTTGTTCAGTTAAGAGAATTGGTATTCCCAGAATTTGTGCTCCCTTGATCATTTTCTGGAGATTTTCTAAAAGTGCTCCCTTTTCATGCATCACATGAAATAATTTATCTTGAACGTCAACAATGACCAAAGCCGTGTTTTCTAAGACAAGCACCTGCTTATACTCCTGCCTGTTTTAGCTGAATAGCATCGTAATTTGCTACCTCAACTTATTGAATTCCCACAAATTCAGGTTCACGAAAATATGCTCTGAACTTCAATGTAGCTGACTTTACCACCTTCTATATCTTCTTTTAAAAGGTCCTTAACTTCATCTTTTGCTGTGAAATATAGGATTTGCCAGCCTTCCTCTGAAATCTTTTTTAGTATATCAATTTGCTTTGCCAGTCTTTTCTTATCCGCTTTTATAAATGGGTCGTCCATAATAAAAAAGCCTTTTTTACCCTTTAAAAGCTTTTCCCCAAGAGCCAGTCGAATAGATAGATAAAGCTGGTCATAAGCACCACCTGAGAGTTTATCTGCATTCAGAACATCCCCATTTTTAAGCCTGACCTGGATTTTCTTTTCAGTAGTATATTCTACTTCTTTATAAATGCCATCTGTTATTCTCTGAAAATACCCTGAGAGAGGACTGTTTTTACCAAAAAGGTCTGAAACCTTCTCCTCTTCCTCGGCTCTAATTTTTTCAAAAATCTTCATAATTTCTAAGACATTATCCTTTTTATTTTCAACCTCTTTTATAAAATCTTTTAGTTTATTCTGGGCAGCATCTAAATCTATAGATGTCGTGCAATAAAGATACTCTTCTTCTAATCGCAAAATCTTATTTACTTCTTTTTCTATTTCTCGGAGCTTTTCATTAAAACCCGCTATTTCCCCTTCTATTCTCTTTTCTTCGGCTGAAAGCTCCTCTTTTTTCTTCTTTAATTCTGAGGCGGCTTTCTCACTATATTCTATGGCTTTAGCCTTATCCTTAAATTCTTCAAATTCACCAATTTCTTTTTGCCAATAGGAAAGCCTTTCCCCTAATTCTTTGCTCTCCGAGCCAAAACGATTTTCCAATAAAGCGATCTGTTCATCCCGCAGTTTCTCTTTTCTCTGTTTTAACCTGAGTTTCTCGCTGTACTCTTTAATACTCTTAACCTCTGCTTTTAATTTTATCTCATCTCTTGCTTTTTTAGCCTTTCTAATTTCAGCCTCTATTTTAGGGAGCCTCTTTTCTTTGAGAGCCTTAACTTCCTCCTCCAGAAACCTCTTTTCCCCTGAAATCTCGCCTATTTCATCTTCCTTTTTGAAAAAATCCTCACTAAAATTTTGAATATTTAAAAGAATCTTTTGGATATCTGCACTATTTAGTCGAAACTTAGAGGTATTTAACTTAATTTTCTCAAACATTCTGGCCAGCGCTGCTTTCTTTCTTTCAAATAGGAATCTAAAGACTCCAGAAGCTCCAGTTAAAATTGAAAAGACTATAACCAGCCAATAAAATAAACCTCCTGGCCTTACAATCATTCCCAATATGGATATTGCCAGGAGAACTGCAAAAATTATCGCCGCCAGAGTAAAAAATTTACTTCTTTGTGTGCTACCGACTAAATCTTCCCTCATTTTCTGATAGCTATTTATTTCTGGCTTGATTTCCTCATCTATCTTTTTCTTTCTTTCTTTGAGGGCCTGGAACTCTCGCTCTTTCTCTTCCCATTTTTCCTTTTTTTCTTTAAGTTCTTTCTTTTTTCCATCAAGCTCAGTGGTAAGTCTTTTTCTTTCTTCTTTATAAGTTTCGGCGTCTCTTTCGCAGTCCCTGTATAATTCTTTATCCTTTTCATCATAGATTTCTAATTCCTCAAGCTCTTTTAAGGAAGAAAGAATGCTTTCAAGAGCCCCCTTTCCCTCTTCATACTTTTTCCTTCTTCGGGCATCTTCAAGCTGGCCTTCTTCCCGCTCAAAAGCTTTCAAACTCTCTCTAATTTTTAGAACCTCTTCTTCTATTCTGTCAAAATTTTCTGCTCTTATTTCGTCTTTTAATTTTTTTATTTTTTCTATGAGAGCTTCTGCATCCTTTATTCTAGTCTTTATCCTTAAGTCTCCAAAGAGACTCTTATCGTCAGAAAGCTCGCCGCTGCTGTCGGCTCTAGTTAATATTCCTAATTTCTGAAGTTCCTCATTTATAGAAAGAATTTGGTTTGTTCTTAAGCCTGTGAGCCTATCTGTGATATCTCTATAAAAGATGCTCTCCGGCTCACTCTTCGAGCCGATAGAAAGGTCACTATCCCTTATTATAAAAACATTACGGCAATCCGAGGAGCTAAGAGATGTAATATCCTCTATCTTTCCTTTTCGTGGGAATTTTATCTCTTTACCTTTATCATCTTCTAAGATGAGGTACCCATCCGGCACCTCATCTACTCTGTCTATCTTCTCAAAGACCCTCGTTTTTCCCCTGAACAATATTTTAATAAGGCCATCTATGGTAAGTGTTTTTCCATCTTCATTTTTTCCGAAGAATAGAGAGAAATTACCCAATAGAATGCGCCCTATATCTGGCAAGGGCCCATATCGCCTGATGGAAAATTCTTTTATTCTCACAACCCTGCCTCCATCATAGCTTTAATGGCCAGTCCTCGCATCTCCTCAGCTTTTTTTTCTTCATAACCAGCTTGCTCGAGTTTATTGATAAAACTTTTGAACAAACCATTTTCCAATATTAAGCGGATATCTTTGAACAAGTAAGTTGGCTCCTGGGCACATTTTCCTTTAGCAATTTCTTTTATTCGATTTACCAGCTCGGTCTCTGTTATTTTTGCCTTTTTACCATTGATATATCCTTTGACAGTTAAAATGGCTTTTGCTTCCGGACGCAGCTTTTCCAGATGTTCTTTTACGACCTCTAAAGGATTCTCATCTCTAAAAGGGTCAAGCTCTACCCTCACTTCCTCAAAATAGAAAGTATCAAGTAAATGTTCCCTGGGTGGAGAGCCGAGCTGAAAAATATTGACTTTTCGCTGACCGGTCTCTCTTCTGGTAATGGAAACAGGAGAACCAGGATAAACAAAATAGCCTCCATTTTCTAATCGTTTTATATCAAAACTGGTATGAAAATGGCCCGCCAGTACATAATCAATATTGAGTTCTCTAAAATAAGAGAGCTTGAAAGGCATATATCTTTCTTTTCCTTCCTCGCCAAAATCTTTTCTGGAAAAGAATGAGTCAAGAAGCTCTCCATGGCAGAGTAAAATATTTTTCTTATCGGGTGTTAATATTGTTTTTAAGGCCTGGATTTTACCAAGAACTTCTTCTTTTTTTAGGGGCTGGAAGGGTAGAGCAATAATTCTTGCCTTTTTATACTCAAAAGGCACCGAATTACTCAAAATAATTGTGTTTTCACCAAAATATAAATCACTTCTATATGAATCCTTATCATGGTTTCCAGGAATGATGAGAATTTTAAAGCTTTTACCTGAAAAAATCGCCCGTATTTGAGGACGCAGGTTTTCAGCATCAGTACCTTTATCAAAAAGGTCGCCACTTATGAGGAAAATACTGACCTTCTCTTTTTCTCCAATCTTAACTAGCTCTTGTAGAGCCTGCCACCTTTCGTCCTCATACTCCCTAAGATGCAAATCTGCTGTATGAAGTATTTTCATTGTGTCTACCAGTTTAGTTCCCCTCGATAGACTACCTTCTTCTCACCCTTAGTGACCTCTCCAATAACGTAGCTAGAACAGCCCTTTTCCGAAAGATACTTTCTAACCCCATCAAGTGCTGTTTTCTTTACCACAATGGTCATTCCTACTCCCATATTAAATGTTCGCATCATATCGGATTCCTCAACGTTTCCTATCTGGTGAATTACTTTGAAAATAGGGAGTATCTCAATCTTACCCAGGTCAATAACTGCATCCAAATCCTCTGGCAAAATGCGGTTTAGATTCCCTTCTATTCCTCCTCCTGTAATATGAGCAATTCCATGAATTTGGGGTAGCTCAAATAGGTCTCGAAAACTCTGGTAGTAGCACTTGTGCGGCCTAAGAATTGCTTCTAAAAAAGACTCCTCTCCCACTTGCATCTCTATAATTTCGGGTTTCTGAGTCATCAAAGCTCGTACTAATGAATATCCATTGGTATGAAGGCCATTTGACGCCACAGCCAGGACACAGTCTCCTTCTTCAATCTTCGAGCCATCAATAATCTTAGACTTCTCCACCACTCCCACGATGCTAGATGTAAGGATATAGGTCCCCGCTTCCAGGACTCCAGGCTGCTCTGAAGTTTCTCCACCTATGAGCACACAGCCTTGCTCTCTGCAAGCTTCGGACATCGATTTCACGAGCTCGGTTACAACTTTTTTTTCCAACTTCCCACAGATGATGGCATCCTGAACCGTGAGAGGCTTTGCTCCCATAGTAATAATATCGTTAATGAGATGATTTATCATATCATAGCATATCGATGAAACCCGATTGTGCTGGAAGGCTAGCTTCTGCTTAGAGCCAGGCTCTTCGGTTTTCAGCACTAAAACAGGATGCTCATATTCGGGAAATGTCCCCTCAAAAAGTGAGGCAAAAGCACCAATTTTATTGAGAACTCGCTTGTTGGTTGTCTCTAAGCTTTTAGCTATGACTTTTTTTGCAGCATCAGCTGCATCGATATCCACCCCCGCCTTTTTATAAGAAAGTTGTTCTTTCATCTTCTATGCCTTTTCTATATTTTTTAATACCTGCTTAACTATCTTAGGATGTAATATCCTGCCTGGATGAAAAGGAATGATTATTCTTCTATTCCCTTTTAAATATATTCTATGACTTCCCTTACTTCTAATCATTTTAAAACCGGCCTTTAGCAGCATTTTTTCTGCTTCTTGCGGTATTAATCTTGGTAATTTAGCCAACTTTTACCTCTAAAGAAGTAGTCAGTATTTCTTTACTTAAAAGCTCGCTTATCTCCTCTTCTGATAATGTCTCTAAATAAAGTTCAATAGCCTCTTTCACATTACTCAAGACCTCTTCTAAGGTATCTCCCTGCGTTTGACATCCTTCAAGCTCTGGACAATATGCATAGTATCCATGTGCATCCTTTTCGATAACGATGCTGACTTTATATGCCATTTTTTTAACCTCCTTTATTCTTATATCTTTTTTCTCATCTCTATATAATAACCAATCACACGTCATTGTGCGATAAATCGCACCGCTACTAACAGGGTTTACTCACATATACTAATTGTGCCACCTACTCTGGCTCCCAAATCCCTGGCTGCGGAATCTTTATTTTTGTCAATTTCCAAATACCCGGAGCTTCCCTTTAGTACAATAAATTCACCTCGTTTTGCCTCGGCAAATGTCTTAGCGAATTTTGCCATGATTTTTCTATCTTTGTAAAGAATAGTTATTTTCTTATCCGGGGGAAAGGCTTTTTGAATAGTAGTAATAATGTTGCCAAACTCATAAATATAAATTATTGAATTTTCTTTAAGTTTTAATTCTTTGATTTTCTTAGTTCTTCGACCAAAATTCTCT
>JAUWRC010000002.1 GCA_030610745.1 Clostridia bacterium | reverse complement strand
GATTCTCCCGCCAAGAAGACCCTGCTTTAAATTGTACTCTATGACCAACTTTCCCACAGCTTCCAAAAGAGTTATAGCTACTCTTTTCTGGGCACTGAGAGAAACACTTAAGTTAACCCCATAAACTGTGTCACCCTCTGGATTATGAGTATTTCGGATATATCCATTATCAGTAACTTCATCCCAGGTACGAATATGATTAATTAATTCGGAATCTATAATTTCGGTAATCACCACCCCCTCTATTTTACCGTTTATCTTGGCGACAAAAGTTCCTTGAGGAAATGTCTTTAAACGAGACTCGTACATCTTTTGTGAAGCTCTTAATCCTTTTGGCCAGGCTTCTTCTTCTACTAAAAGTATACCCTCTAGATCATCTATCCTAGCCTTCCGAACCTTAATCTTCTTCCTCATTTGTTTTTCGTTTTCTTCTCCCCTCACCTTACCCCTTACTTATGGTTTCTCCCTTTAGCTCCTTTACCCTCTTATTTGAGGAAGGTATTCTTAACTCTTTTCTGTACTTTGCTATCGCTCGTCGAGAAACGAGAACGCCATAATCCTGGTATAATCTACTTCTAATTGTCTCATCATTATAAGGATATGGAAGGGTCCTGTTTTGAAGAAGAATCTCCTCTTCCTCTATCAAATTTTTGACATAACCTTTGTTAATCTCTTTCTGGGAGGGGAAGAAAAACTCAAGGGATTTTTCCTTGTTTTGAGGAGTAAGAATGCTCTTGTTAACCATAACTCTAGTGATCGAACTCGGATAGACCCCTATTTTGTTAGCTAATTCTCGACGAGTCAAAGGTTTAAGATTATCTATGTTTCCTGAGTAAAGATAATCATTTTGCCTCTCTTTTATATGTTGAATAATCCGATAAATAGTGCTGGTTCTGCGATTAACCAAGTCTAACATCCTAAACGTTTTAAAGATTTGTCTAATCTTTCCTTGAGCAAATCTCCCTTCCTTATATAACTGTTCAAACTGATTATGATTAATGCGGTATTTGCCTTTAGCAAGATAGTTTTCTCCATTTTCTCCAGAACAAGGATAGATAACTAACTCATCCCCTTCTCTTTCGATGGTAGCTATTTTAAAGACCCTGGTACCTGAACGTTTAATACTCTCATTAGGAAAAAAGTCCTGAGTACCACTGGCAATCTTTTCTAGCTCAAACTTATCCAAAAAGACCTTAAAAATTTCTTTCTCCTCCTCGGTCAATTTACACTTCTCGGCTATTTCACCAATGTTTGTCCCCTTGTATAAAAGCTCACGGAATCGATCCTTGCCTATAGCAGCTCCTATTTTTTTCAAAATAGGCATAATCTTTGGATTTTGATGTAGAAGACTCTCTAAACCAAAATTCTCTAAAGAAGGGACAACTTGTTCATTAAAGGAAAGAGAAAAGGGAATTCGTACCCCGGTAAATTTCTTGTAACTTATAACTCTCCACTTATGTATTAATTCCTGAAAGAAAGAATCTTTCTCTATTTCTGTAATTAATTTTCTGAACTCATTTTCGGGAAGGGAAAAAAGCTGAGCCAGCTTTATCCTGCCAATCTGTTTTTGCCTGATAGTCTGAGAGGTCTTCTGTCCCAAGCTTTGTTTTTGGTAAATCATAATTCGTATCTCGTTGTTCGTCGCTCGTAGCGATTTGATTTATCAAACATTGTAGCGGTACGATTTATCGCACAATTGTCGGATAAATCTGACCGCTACTATACGCTATCCGCTCTACGCTAAACGCTAATTAAAGTATTTTGGCTACCTTAACCTTTATCTCCCGTATGTTTTCAATTCCCACAGTATTATTGAGATAATTTTTTACCACTGTCTGCAGTTCGTCTATTAATCGAGGAATTTCTCCTTGGGCTTGAGCAGAGAGGATTAAATAAACATCCATGCCTTCATCGTTGGATTTAATCCTTGCTTTAATATTTTCAACTCCTTCTACCTCCTTGCCTACCCGCTGGATAAATTCGCAAATTGCCTTCCGGGAAATCTCCACTTCACCAAGAGGATTTTTTAAGGGAATAATTGCACCCCCCGCTCTTTCTCGAGCCGATAGAGATAGAGCTATACTCAAGACAAATAGAAAACCAAAGAAAGAGACGAAAATTCCCTTGACCAACAGTTGCTGCTCAAAACCAGCAAGAACTTCCCCAATATCAATCTCCGTAATAATCCCTAGTGAAACAAGAAATCCCCCCAGAGAAAAAAGAGCCAGGGTAACCACAACTATTCCCCACAACACTTTTTTGCAAAATCCCATCTTACCCTCCTTTTAATTCGTTGCTCGTTGTTCGTATCTCGTATCCCCCTCACCTTACAACTTATAGCTTACAGTCTTCGATTCACGATCCACTAACAACTATTCACTATCAAGAGACAGGTCTGATTCCTTTTATCTTTATATTGACTCTATCCACTGCCCTGTTTAGAGTTTTTTGTATCTCTTCGGTTATCTCCTTCTGAGTCTCTTCCACAACTTGAGGAATAGAACTTCCTTCTTTTATGATTAACTCAAGAGAAATTTTTATCTTCTCTCCTGATTGTTTTACCTTAACTCTTTCTCCAAGCAAACCCCTCTTGACAGCATAAACTCCTTCGAGTCTGCCGAGAGCTTTTTTGATGAGTGCAACAACTACTTTGCTATCAATCTCATAACTTCCTTCTTTGCTCAATTTTATCTCCTCACACTCATATCTCACTTCCTTTCATCAATTCTTCCTCGACAAAGCCAGTGTAAAACTGACCTTTTTTAAAGTGTTCATTCTCTATTATACGTTGATGAAAGGGAATGGTAGTTTTTACTCCTTCTATAACAAATTCTTCCAGGGCTCGCCGCATCCGAGCTATCGTCTCCTCCCTATCCCTTCCCCAGGTAATAAGTTTAGCCAGTAAAGAGTCATAGAAAGGAGGAATAGTATAGCCAGAAAAGACATGTGTATCTACTCTAATTCCAGGACCTCCAGGAAGATGAAAAGCGACGATTTTACCCGGGCAAGGGGTAAAGTTTTTCTCTGGATCTTCTGCATTAATGCGACATTCCAGGGAAACACCCTCAATCCTTATCTCTTCCTGAGTATAATCTAGATCCTCTCCCTCGGCGATTTTAATCTGAGCTTTAACTAAATCTCTTCCTGTAACCATTTCCGTTACTGGATGCTCCACCTGAAGACGAGTATTCACCTCCATAAAGTGAAATTTCATCTTCTCATCTAATAAAAACTCTACTGTTCCCGCCCCCACGTAGTTTAACTGCTTGATCACTTTTACAGCAATTTTTGCCATCTTTTTACGCAAAGATCCACTTAAGACAAAGGAAGGGGACTCCTCCATTAATTTTTGATATCTTCTTTGGATAGAACAATCTCTTTCTCCGAAATGAAGAGTATTACCAGATTTATCGGCCAGTATCTGAAATTCAATATGTTTTGCCTTCTCCATATATTTCTCTATATATAGGTCCGGGTTGCCAAAAGAAGTCCTTGCCTCCTGCTGAGCTATGTCAAAAAAAAGATTTAAATCTCTTTTCTCTCGCACTATCCGCATCCCTCTACCCCCTCCTCCTGAGGCAGCTTTCAGGATTACCGGATAACCAATGCGAGAGATGAGCTTAAGAGCCGCTGATTTATCCCCCACTATTTCCTCTGAACCAGGTATCACTGGAATGCCTTTCCCAGCCAGGATATTACGTGCTTCCACTTTATTTCCTAGCTTCCTAATCACTTCTGGATCAGGCCCAATAAATGCTACCCCTGAGGAACGACAAACCTCGGCAAACTGCTCATTCTCAGCCAAAAAGCCGTACCCGGGATGAATAGCATCTGCTCCTGCCACTTCAGCAGCACTGATTATACGAGGAACATTAAGATAACTCTCCGCTGGTTCACGCGGACCAATACAGATAGCCTCATCGGCAAACCTTACTGGCAGAGAATGCTCATCTTCTTTGGAAAAAACTACCACCGTTCCTATCCCTAACTCCTTGCAAGCTCTTATTATACGAAGAGCAACCTCACCTCGATTAGCAATGAGAATCTTACTAAACACCTAATCCTTCCCTATTAAAAACAATTTCTGATCGTACTCCACTGGATGTCCACTTTCTACTGAGATCTCCTTGATGGTTCCGACAACTTCCGAAGTTATCTCGTTCATCACCTTCATTGCTTCAATGATACCTAAAGTCTGTCCCACGCTAACTTTATCTCCTACCTCTATAAAAGGCTCCTCTTCTGGAGAAGAAGCTCTGTAAAAAGTTCCCACCAGAGGCGATCTTACATAAAAGAGTGAACGTTCCTCTATCTCCTTTTCTCCGGGCTCCTTTGTTTCCTTACCTCTAGCAGGAGATAACACCTTCTTTTCAGGAATAATGCTCTTTTCTTCCTTGTGCTTAGCCAATCTAAATCTGGTACCCTTCGTCTCTATTTCCATCTCGGAAAGGGAGGACGATTCGAAAATCTCAATAACTTCCCTCAACTGATCAAGATCCATCTTCTTACCTCTATTTTTTTCCGTAACTATTCAACCTCATTTCACCGCAGAGCACGCTGAGAAATTCAGTTAAATTAGTTGATTAGAGATTAGTTGATTAGTTAGCCTTGGATTTCTTTTCCACCAATTCTACACTTCTGCTCTAATCTCTCAATTAACTAATCTCTTCTTCTCTGTGTACTTTGCGATCTCTGCGGTAAACAGTTATTTTTTCCCTACATATTCACCTGACCTTGTATCTATACGAATTATATCACCTTCTTTTATAAAAAGAGGAGCCTGGAGGCTATAGCCCGATTCTAAAACCACTAACTTAGTAGACGTACTCACAGTATTCCCTTTAACTCCTGGAGAAGCTTTTTTCACTTTAAGTTCTACAAAGTTAGGAATTTCTATTCCTATTAACCTGTCTTCGTATAGCTGAAGGATTACCTTCATATTTTCTATAAGAAAATTTACCTTCTCACCCAGATTCTCTCTAGAAATAATCCTTTCCTCAAAGGTCTCTAGATCCATAAAATGAAAATCTTCCCTCTCTTTATAAAGATACTGGGCATTTTTTTCCACGATAAAGGCATCTTTTATTTTTTGAGAAGGTTGAAAGACCTTTTTGATGCTCTGCCCGCTCCCAAGATTTTTTAATTTGGTACGGACAAAAGCACTACCCCTGGCTCGTTTTACATGCTGGAATTCCTCAACTACGTAAAGCTCACCATCCATATCTATCTTCATTCCACCTCGAAGATCATTGGCGGTAATCACTCCAGAATTTCACCTCCATTCTCAGTTACAAGGAGCATCTCCTCCTCTCTTATCCCCCCTTCCCCCTCTAAATAAACTCCGGGCTCCAGGGTAAAGACCATTCCCGGCTCTAGAACTTCCTTTGATTTAAAAGTGATAGAAGGTGACTCGTGGACCTCAAGACCTACTCCATGACCACTACCATGCAGAAAAACCTCACCGTAGCCAGCCTTCTTTATTTTCTCTCTTACTATCTTATCTATGTGAGAACACCTCACCCCCGGCTTTACCTGCCGCAGAGCATCTTTTTGTGCCTCCCTTATTAAATGGTAAATCTGGTGCCACTTCTCTTTTACCCGACCAAAAAAAATAGTCCTGGTCAAATCAGAACAATAACCCTCTATCTTTACCCCTAAATCAAGAAGAACTAACTCATTCTTCTTCAACTTTCTTTGAGTGGGCCTGCCATGAGGCAAAGAAGTCCTCTCTCCAAAAAGAACTATAGGAGGAAAAGATTCTTCATCTGCATCTTTCCTTAAAAAATAAAGGACTTCCCTTGCCAACTCCCTCTCTGTTACCCCTTCCTTAAGCCTACTTTCCGCATAATCAAAAGTAGCCTTTGTTACTCTAAGAGCTCGCCTTATGCAAGATATTTCCTCTGTGTCTTTTATGGCTCTTTCTTTTTCTACTAAACCCCGACAGGGAATCCACAGAGCTGCTTTGATCTGGCTTAATTTTTCATATTCCTCAAAAGAAAAATGAGAAGCTTCAAAACCTATTTTTTTACTTCTTAGCTTTTTGCAGATTTGGAGGACAGCTTCCTCAAAACTATCTTTCTGAACAACTATCTGCCACCCGCTGAGCTCAGGTCTTGCTTCTTCGGCAAAAAGGGAAGTGGTGATAAAAAACTTTTCCCGCTGAGTAAGTAATATTCTTCCCTGTGTCCAACTCCCGCTAAGATAAAAGACATTTTGAGACTTCTTAATGAGAAGTGCCTCTATCTCTCTTTCCTTGAGCTTTTGACGCAGACTTTCTAATCTGGATTCAGCAATTTTTACCATCCATCTTTCTTAGCGTTTAGTTTTTTCTTTTCCCTCTTTTATCTTTTTCTATCCGCTATACGCTAGTTATTGTAGGTACTCTTTTAACTTCTCATCTCCCAAGAGCTCGTTCATCAAATCCTTTACTTTATGAGCTTTTTCTTTCCTTACAACAAGGATACCCTTTTTTGTATTTATGATAATTAAATTAGAGACTCCTATAACTCCCAAAATCTTATCCTCTCTATTTATCAATATACAGTCGCTGCTTTCCCTCTTTTGTACTAATCCCTTAACAATATTTCCCTCTTCATCCTTGGTAAATATTCGTTCCAGAGCACCCCAGTTACCTATATCATCCCAAAAAAAATCCCCTGGGACTGCTACTACTGAAGAGGTTTTTTCCATTATTCCATAATCAATGGAAATCTTAGGAAGAGAAAGGTAAACTTCTCTTATTATCTTCTTCTCTTCATTTGTTCCTAAAGCCTTTTCAATCCTCACCAGTCCTTGATGAAGATCTGGAAGATACATTTCTATCTGTTTCAAAATAGTAGTAGGTTTCCAAGCAAAAATTCCTGCATTCCAGAGGAAATTTCCCTGTTCAAAGAACTCTTTAGCTTTTTTCTGAGAAGGTTTCTCTGTAAATCTCTTTACTGCAAAAAGAGGAATTCCATCTAAATCCTCTAGCTGGTCTCCTATTTGAAGATATCCATAGGCAGTCTCAGCGCGGGTAGGCTTAATGCCAATGGTTATTAAAAAACCTTTTTCTGCCTGTTCGATTGCCGCCAAAATAATCTGAGCAAACCTTTTCTCGTTCCTTATCAAGTGGTCGGCAGGAAGCACCACCATAGAATCGTCCCCCTTTCTCTTCTTTATCCAGGTGCTAGCAAAACCAATGCAAGGAGCAGTATCTTTTCCTTGAGGTTCGGCAATGATATTATCCAGGTAGACCCCCGGAAGTTGAGCCATAACTGCCTGTTTTAGCTCCTCTCTTATTACCAGATATACATTCTCTGTTCCAAAAAGGTTAGAAGCTCTTCTGTAAGTTGCCTGAAGAAAACTTTCCTTTTCCTCTAAGCTGAGAAGTTGTTTGGGATGAGTTACTCTACTCTCTGGCCATAATCTTTTTCCCAGTCCTCCCGCCATTATCACAGCTACACTCATATCTCACTCCTAATATCTCGTATCTCACTATTAGGTATTTTATCACAAACCCGCCTTCTGTCAATTAAATTCGTCGCTCGTTGCTTGTTGCTCGTGCTTGGGTAATTTTATAGCATATTAACGAATTTCTTAAATTGATTTCCTTTGTCTTTAAAATTCTTAAATATACTATAACTAGGTGATGCTGTTGACAACAGACAAACTTCTCCATCGGCCATACTATCTTTTGCAAACTGCACTGCCGCAGCCATATTACAAGTAGCGATTTTTGAAGGTAAAACTCTTTTTCTTTTATTAAAAACTCTAACAATTTCCTTCCATATTCGCTTGCCACTTTCAGGGAAAAGAATTACTCCTTTAATTGGTGTATTAACTAAGCATTCAGCTAATTTATTAAAATTATATCCTCTATCAGTCCCCCCTAGAATAATGGCTCCAAGACGATCTTTGAATACCTTAATTGCTTCAATGGTGGATTCAGGAGCTGTTGAAATAGCATCATCGTAATAATCACAACCTTTAAAAGAGCGAACAAATTCTAATCTGTGCTCAAGCCCTCTGAAATGTGAAACAGAATTTTTTATGACCTTTGTTTGGATATTAAGTAATTTTGCAACACAAATTACAGCCATTGTATTTTCCAGATTATGGCTGCCAAGAAGTTTTACTATGGAAGTAGGAAATAACTTTTCGGTTCTATCATGATTTATCCTGGTGATTAATTCGTTACTCGTTGCTCGTCGCTCGTTATTCAAAAAACATTGAAATTCCGATACGATAAAATAATTGTTTTCTATAGTTACTCTGCCAAACTTGTTATACGGTATTTTTCGTCCCTTAAAAGACTGTGCTAAAGTTACTAATTGGGGATATTTTGAGTTATATATGAAAATACCTTCATTTGTATGTCGGCATATATTTGCTTTTGCAGCAAAATAGGCCTCGAATGAACCATGATAATCTAAATGTTCAGGGAATAAACTTACAAAGACCGATATATATGGACTCTTTGTTATATCCTCTAATTGATAACTTGATAATTCATAAACAAAATAAACATTATCGTCACTATTGTACCTATTGTAATAATCCAGGGCAGGCATACCTATATTACCTACCAGATGGACATTATATCCAGCACGCTCAAGAACAGCTTTTATCATGGCTGAAGCAGTACTTTTACCTTTTGAACCAGTTACTCCAATGACTGATTTTGAAAATTTATCCAAAAATATTTTCGCTGCAGATGTAACTTTAATACCCTTTTCCCACACATCCGAAGGAATTTTTCTCAATGGTATACCTGGAGATCTAATTATTGTGTCATAATTAGCCAGGGACTGTAAATACTTAGTTCCAGGATGATATACAATATTACGATCTGATTCAATATACTCACGGATATGAGGCTTTAGCTCCGAGGTTTCTTTTTGGTCTGCTATACCAATTAAAATATTAGAGTTAAACTCTCGAATAAAACGCAGAGTTGAAAATCCTTCAACTCCTAAACCAAGGATTAAAACTTTTTGTCCAAAATTCAACATTGGATCCTTCATGATAATTGTTTCATCCAGGATCTTGATAATTGAGAGAAATTAGTAGGCATAGAATCAGTGCCTTGACTATTAAGAATATTATTTACTAATTTTTCCGGATTTTCGAGTTTTGACAAAATGGTTTTTTCAAATCTTTCTAATATATTATACTTACGGCCTTTTTGTAGCCCCATAAACATTGCAGCAGCGATTTCATCGGGAGTTCCAACGCATTCAAATGGCCTATGAGAATGATCCATCAAAGATTGGAAAACATTCCATAAATTGTTATCCATATAAAGATTACCATTAAAAATAGAGAAGATATTCTTATCGTTCAAGAACGGGTATAAAAGTGAAAATGTAGATGCACATTTGCTACACTTATTGCACCAAAATCTTTTTTTCCTCATTGAAATATTCTGAAGAGTAAAATTTTTATTGCAGCTCGTAAACACAGGGAAAACCGGTGAGCATTTGGCTGCGAATGCTTGAGCAATTTTTAAATCATAGAACGGCCGAAGAAAACTAAAGTATTTGACACCACAATGTAAATATTTTTCGAGATAGTTTTGAAAGTTTTTCTCAAATTCATAACTTTTACTATATTCATGATTAATCTCCATTCCTAAATAGTGAAAATTGGAGTAGTCAGAACTCCTTCCGTTTGAAACTATTACGTAGCGATACCCCCAAAGGAAAGCACAAACAATGGCTAAGAATGCTATAATTGCAGAAAATGGAACATGACCATTCAAATATCCTATCTCGTTTAACCGAAGAAGTTTTGCATCAATATGGCGTGTAATTATGTGAACGCTCTTACCAAAACGATTTGCTATCTGGGGAAAGATAACACTTTCACCAACAGACATAAAATCAAAATCCATCCCAGCTTCCAGGAGAGCAGCAGCAGCAGCAGCAGAATCTTTTCCACCTCCAAGAAGTACAAGAGACCTCTGGGGTAAACTATAATTCTTATTACTTGATTCTGTAAGTGAAGAACCAGAAGGAAATTTAACTATTCCACGAAAATCAATACTATTTGTGTAAAAGAATTCCCCTAGCCCCTTTGTGTAAAGAGTATTCCAAAAACTTTCCATTCCCGCAGTAAGTGTCCTGTTTTTAATTACGATTTTAGGTGGACAGGCAGTTTTCCAATAGCTGATTCCAACAGCCAGGGAAAGAGCAAAAAGTAATTGATCAAGAGTCTCTTTTTCTCTCAAAGAATCTTGCTTTATCAAATGGGGACTAAATTGAAACTTTTCAACAAAATCTATATCATCGAGAGAATAGTATAATTCTATGACTCCTGATTTCCTGTTTAAGCTATATTTTTCAAAGGTAAATTTCCTGTGAAGAATTGATTTACTCTCTCTATTGCTATTCTTAGAATCATTTATTTTTTGGGCTAGATAATCTTCATTCATACATCGTAATCCTTATTTATATAGGTAATACAGCTATTGCCATATTACCTTCTCGCCTTTTAAGTGTCAACTTACAACTTCACTGCTTCCTTCCACAACCTCTGGAATTCTTCTTCGTATTGAGCAGCCAGGTGAGGACTCTGAATTATGAGAAGATTTTCTCGATTCTGATAGTTGGCGCGCCAGGTAGGGTTAAAAGAACCGGTGATAACAACCCTTTCGTCAATTATAAAGAACTTGTGGTGCATAAAATAGAAATTTCCATCCGCTTTTACAGGCATCTTCAGCTTCTTCAAAGGGTGATATTGAGAAAAGGAACTATCCTGTTCTTTCTCCATTATCCCCTTCACTTCCACATTTTCTGCAAATTTGTGAGTAAGGGCATCAGCGATTTCTGGGGAGGTGAAAGTAAAGAGAGCAAAGTGTATACTCTCTTTGGCCTTTTTTAGCTCCCTTATGATAGCCTCCTGGGGATTATCAGCCAGAGAGAAATAAACCTGGACCTCGGCTCCATTCAGGGAAATTGGAGAATAAGAAGGATCAAGAGAAGATGGCTCTCCTTCCTCTCCTTGCTCTCCTTTCCACAATTTCTCAAACTCCTTCATAAATTCAGCTGCCAGGGATGAGGATTTTATAACCACTACATTATTGTTTTCTTTGCAGGAGCCTCTTGAAGTAGGATTAAAAGAGCCTGTCCAGACTATTTCCTCATCAATGAGGCAAAATTTATGATGCATAAGACTCTCTGGGTCTTTGTCCTTTCTAATGAGGCCAAATTCATTCAGAAAGCCAAATTGGGATTCTTTACCCCAGGAAGTTGCATCATCAGTAAATACCCTCACCTTCACTCCTCTTTTATGAGCCTCAATGAGAGCACGAGATACCTCTTCTAGCTCTATCTTATAAAAAGCAGCCGAGATACTTTCCTTAGCTTCTCGGATTAAATAGACAAGATGAGGATAAAGAGAATCCTGGGGAGAAAAGTAGGCAAGATAAGGCTCTTTTGGAGAAAAAACAACGGGTTGGAGCCTCTCACCACAACCGCATAGAAAGAAAAGAGGAAAAAGAAAAAGAAAAAAAATCAGAAGGAATCTCTTCCTCCAACCATGACTCTGCATCCTGCGGCAGTTCATTTATAGTATCACCAAATTATCCCGATGGATAACTTCGTCGTAATACTTATATCCGAGCTTCGATTCAATAAAAGAGCTTTTCATCCCCTTTATTTTTTTTATGTCTTGAGCCGAATAATAAACTATGCCTCGAGCGAATTCTTTATTATCTTTACCTAATAAACTTACTGCATCCCCTGTTTCAAACTTGCCTCTTACCTCAACTATGCCAGCAGGAAGAAGACTCCCTCCTTTTTCAACCAATGCTTTTTTTGCACCCTCATCCACTATAACCGCGCCCTGGAGAAGGTGGCCGTAAGCGATCCATTTTTTACGAGAAGTCAGCCTATCCTTTTGGGGTAAAAATAAAGTTCCCACATCTTTTCCAGCAAAGACCTCTTTGAGAAAATTTCTATTTCCTCCCCCTATAACTACGGGGATACCGAAACGGGTGGCTATTTTAGCTGCTTTAATTTTAGTCTGCATTCCCCCTACTCTTCCCTCTACTGAGGTATTAGAAGCTATCTTTTCTATATCTTTATCTATTCTTTCTACCTCTTTAATCAATCGCGCCTCTGGATTTTTTCTGGGATCACAGGTATATAAACCTTTTATGTCTGAGAAGATTATTAAAAGACCTGCGTTCACCAACCCAGCCACTAAAGCGGAAAGGGTATCATTGTCACCAAACTTAATCTCTTCCACAGCCACAGTATCATTCTCATTGACAATAGGAATAATCTTAAATTTGAGAAGGGTAAAGAAGGTATTGCGAGCATTTAAATAGGAAGAACGGCGAGAAAGGTCAGCTCCACTTAAAAGCACCTGGCCCACAGAAAGATTGTATTTTTGAAAAAGTTGATAGTACATATTCATCAAACGGGTCTGCCCTATGCTAGCAAGAGCCTGCTTGGAGGGAATAGTATCGTATTTTTTCCCCATTTCTATTCCAAGCTCTTTTTTTCCCATGCCAATAGCCCCCGAACTAACCAGAATAATCTCTTTACCTTTTTTAACCAAAGTAGCAATGTCTTTAGCTAATTCTTCTATAAAGCAGGTATCAAGACCGCCTTTTTCGTCTAATAGAAGACTGCTGCCTATTTTAACAACCACTCTCTTTGCAGAGCTAATGATATTATCTTTATTCATTTTCTTTGTAGCGGTACGATTTATCGCACATTGGAAGCTATCCGCTGTTTTTCCTAATTTTACCACACTCCATAAAAGAGTCAACGAAGAAATTCGTATTGCCTCGTGCGTGATGCGTATTAAGATACGAAAATTTCTAACTGAAATTTTGACTACAAGGAAAGAAAATGATATGATACTTGGAATAAATTGAGGGGTTGGAAGAAAGTGGGCAGAGAATTAAAAGCCTATTCCTTCGGAATCAAGCCTGATTCCGTAAGGAAAGCCTATTCTTTCAGAATCAGACCTTCCTTCGGAATTAAAACATCTATTTAAATTCCCGTGGGATTTACTTAAAACAGAAATGAGGTGACAAAAAAACAATGTCTCAATATGGAGGAAAGCACTTATCTAATCGAAAAAAGGTTGGTTATCGCCATAAATCATCTAAAATCATCAAAAATAAACGAAGAAAGGGAAGAAAGTAGAGGGAATTTTTTCCTCACGAGATACTAGATACGAGCAACGAGTTTGGTGCCGGAAGGGGGATTTGAACCCCCATGGACTAGTGTCCACATGGCCCTCAACCATGCGCGTCTACCAATTCCGCCATCCCGGCTGAATTCGTCGCTAGTTGTTCGTCGCTCGTATCTCGTAAAAAACTAAAAAGCATAATTTAACGATTATGTTACTTTTCCTTTATTTCTTTTTTCTTTTCTCTTTTTTCCAGTATTGCTGCTACTCCTAAGGCAATGGCAAATAATAAACAAACCTGCGAAAATTCTAAATAAGCATTAGGCTGGATTTCAAAAAAAATAGACCCCTGCGGCCCCTTTGCTATCCGCAATATTACACCAACTGCTAAAATTACTCCCCCTACTATCCCAAAAAAATAAGCCATTATCCGCAGCACCAAAGTCCGCATTTTCTCCCTCCTTTCCCGCCTTTTAACCATAGCAAAATTTCTAAAAATGTAAACCTAAAATCGTTGCTTGTTGCTCGTCGCTCGTATCTCGTGCCCCCTCACCCTTTCCCTCTCCCTAAAGGGAGAGGGAACTACTTACCACTCACCAATTAACTACTCACAATTCACTATCCGCTTTCTTCTTTACGAGCAACGAGCGACGAATTTATTCTCCTTTTGAGAAACGCTCGATGTCTTTTTCCTCCCCAATCACCAATAAGATATCTCCTTTTTCAATAACATCATTGGGGTGGGGAAGATAGTTTATCTTCTTTACCCGCTCCTCCTTTCCTTCTCCCGACATTTTCTTCATTTCTAATATGTTCACTTTATATCTTTCCCGAATTTTAAGAGCACCTATCTCTTTGTCCCAGAAAGACTCGGGGGCTCGAATTTCAGCAGCACTATATTTCTCAGAAATAGGTAGATAGTCTAGAATATTGGAAACTAAAAGGTTCTTAGCCATCCTTTTACCCATCTCTACTTCCGGCAAAACCACCCTATCCGCTCCTACAAGATCCAATATTCTCTCCTCAATACGAGAAGGAGATTGAGAAGCTCTGGTAATGACTGTAGGTACTCCCAATCGTTTAAGCAGAGCTGTAGTCAGTACTGAAGTCTCAAAATCTGTTATGCTCACTATGGCTACATCTACCTCATTTATTCCCTGAGCCTTCAGGGCCTCTTCATCTGTAGAATCCAATTTAATTGCTAGAGTTACTATCCCGGCAAATTTATCTACCAAGCTGCTATCTTTATCTACAGCGATTACCTCCGCTCCTCTTTCTGCCAAACTTTGTGCAACTGTGCCGCCAAATCCACCCAATCCTATAACGGCAAATTTACGCATTTTTTCCCCCTTTTTTTACCCAATCATTACTCTTTCTTCAGGATATTCATAAAGTTCACTAACTCTCCTTACTCCTATAGTCAAGGCTAAAGTTAAAGGTCCAATTCTTCCTATCAACATAGTCAAAATAATAATAACTCGCCCCGCCATCGTTAAATGAGGGGTAAGTCCCCTGGATAATCCTACCGTTCCAAAAGCAGAGAGGTCCTCAAACAAAATATCCATAAAAGAAGCATGTTCAGTAAGAGTAAGGAATAAAGTGGAAAAAGCAATCCATCCCAAAGCGAGAATAACCACGGATAAAGCCTGATAGACTATCAGACGAGGAATGGTACGCTTGAAAACTTCCACCCTACTTTTTCCTTGAATCATAGATTTGATGGTAAGAAATAAAGTAGCAAAGGTACTCGTTTTAACACCTCCTCCTGTAGAACCAGGAGAGGCTCCTATGAACATAAAGATAAGAAGAAGAAGAGCAGAAAAAATGCTCAGAGTTCCTATGTTTAATGTGTTAAATCCAGCTGTCCTTGCTGTTATTGACTGAAAATAAGCTCCTAATAATTTTTCTTTTAAAGAAAAACTCTCTAATGCTCCCCCCTTTTCTCCTAAAAGAATAAGACCCATTCCCCCAGCAATCAAAAGGAAAGAGACCGAAAGGACTAATTTGCTCTGAAGGGATAGGAATCCCCTTTTACCCTTGAGATGAGCATATCCCCAGCGCCAGAGATTGACTATAACTATAAATCCTAGTCCCCCTAGAACTATTAAACTACTCATAATAAAATTTATTCCTGTATCACTTTGATATCTTCTAAAACTGTCTGAAAAAAGTGAAAAACCAGCGTTACAGAAAGCGGAAATAGAGTGGAAAATAGCTGAATAAGCAGGAGATAAACTACTCTCATGGTAAGGGAGAAATTGGGTATAGAGAAGAAGAGCTCCCACTGCTTCAATGATAAAGGTAATAGCAAAGATAGAGAGAATTAAAGAACCGATCTTACCCAAATCCCCGTAATTAAGTATACCCCGAAGAAGAACCCTATCCTTAACTCCAAATCCTTTGCCTAAGCTTAAAGCAAAGAAAGAAGTAAAAGTCATCAACCCTAAACCTCCTACTTGAATAAGAAAGAGAATAACTAGCTGTCCCAACAAAGAAAAATGACTGCCTGTATCTACTACAATAAGACCAGTAACACAGGTTGCTGAAGTTGCTGTAAATAAAGCATCCATAAAGGTAGTGGCTTTGCCCGGTATGGTAGAACGAGGAAGAAGAAGTAATAGAGTGCCAACAGCAATGATGCTGATAAAGGTTAAAACAACCACCAATGGGGGTTTTATTCGCAAAATAGCTATTATTTTATTAAGCTGGGGCAATCTTAAAAGAAGAGAGGCAATAATATAAATCTGACAAATTACAGCAAGGCTTTGGGGCCAGGAGAAAATACCTATTTTTTGCCGAAGATGGGTAAATGCAGATAAAGCAAACATTCCTCTGAGGGATAAAATAAAAAAGAGAAAAAGGAAGACAAGGAAAAAATCTATCCGATTGCCTTTTAAAAAAACTTTCCTCTCCCCGGATAGGGCCAACTTAAGAAGAAACTCGGCCACAAATATTCCTGCTATAAGCATATCCAGTTGATAGAGGATAGCCCTGGTCTCATCTGATAAATAAAACCCATATTTCAAGATAAGAGAAAAAATAGCTAAAAGAACTACCCCCACCATAAGCATATTTAGATAAGATATGAGTTTAGAACGATTAATGATAACCTCCTTTACTCAGCGATAAGCTGTAAGCTGTAAGACCCCTCACCCGAAAAAGCACGATGTACTTTTTCCCTCTCCCCACAGGGGAGAGGGAACTATACGCTAAACGCTACCCGCTATACGCTAGTTTTTATCCCTGTCGCCATCCTCTTTTTAGCCCCAACTCGCTAGCAATATGAAGAGCCTCTTCATACTCTTGGCGGGTGATTTTTCTATTTAACTGTTTAAATTCCCCTGCTCTATAAGCAGGAAAATATTGGCTCATAATGCTAAGATAGATAGCCGGGGAAATCTCCTCTTTCAAAAAGCTAAATACCTTTCTTGTCCCCGCCCCTTTATTGGGTAAAATCAAGTGTCTCACCAAAAGACCTCTTTGAGCAATTCCTTCCCCATTTAACTTGAGATTTCCCACCTGTCGATACATCTCTTTAATTGCTCTTTTTGCTGCCTCAAAATAATCAGGAGCAAAAGAAAACTCTTTGCTTTTTTCTGGGTCCCCATATTTCATATCCGGCATATAAATATCTACTACATCTTCCAGAAGTCTCAAAGTTTCCACCTTCTCATAGCCGCTCGAGTTATAGACTAAGGGTATATTTAAACCTTTCTTGACGGCCAGTAAAAGGCCGAAGAGGATCTGAGGTGTAAAATGGGTAGGGGTAACTAAATTTATATTATGAGAACCTTTTTTTTGCAAGCTAAGCATCATTTGAGAAAGCTGTGGAGGGGAAATTTGATTTCCATTTCCCAGATGGGAAATGGGGTAATTCTGACAAAACAGACACCTCAGGCTGCAATGAGTAAAAAAGATAGTTCCAGAACCTCGATAGCCAGATATGGGTGGCTCTTCCCCAAAGTGAGAATGAAAACTAGAAACCATAAGTTCTGCGTCCACCTTACAGAATCCCTTCTCTCCTTTTAATCGATTTACACCACATTCACGTGGACAGACCCTGCATCTGCCGAGCAGCTTATAGGCCTCTTCTACTCGTTTTTCTAACTCTCCCTCCTCGTATAATTTTAGATAGCTGGGATAACTCAAATTCATTGCTTTAAATTATAGCACCTCACTGTTGTTTGACAAGAGTAGCCACTTCCGTGTCAAATCATTTAACGTAAAAGCTCTGAAAAGTCCCTTTTTGAAGCAAAATTACCCTAATGTCATTGCGAGGAGCGATAGCGACGTGGCAATCCCAAAACAGGTTTTGCAATTTTAAAAGGAGATTGCTTCGTTTTGCTCGCAATGACAAAATTGTATTTTCAGAGGTCTCTAACGCGAAAATTTGACACCTGAGCAAATTATAGGTATAAATATATGGGGAAAATAGATGCAGAAGATAGGTATAGGAAAAAGACTGAAGGGCTTAAGAAAAAGGCTGGGTTTAACGCAAAAGGAATTTGCCCAACGTGTAGCTGGTAAAGTTGATTACACTTATATTGGAAGGATGGAAAGAGGAGAGCAGTATCCTTCTCTTAAAATGCTGGAAAGGATCGGAGAGGCTTTTTCTGTTCCTTTGAGCTATTTTTTTGAAGATAAGAGCCTTCTGGATATCCTGAATCTACTTCCTGCTCAGATAAAGGACTTGCTTAAAGATAGAAAAAGGCAGGATCTATTAAAGATAAGCTGGGAGTTGAATGAGCGAGACTTTGGTCTGGTTATGGAAATAATCAACATTCTCACACAAGGAAAGCCTTTGCCAACCTTACAGTTAGCGGAAGAAAAAAGTAAATACGAGACTATGGAAGAACAAAAGAAAAAAAGTCTCACGGCCAAAATTGAGAAAGTTTTGAGCTGCCCACCTTCTTCTCTATCCCTTAAAGAAGATTGGTTGAAAGAAAGTTTGGAAATCGCCATGGAGGTTCTTAAAAAAGAATCAGGCTGAGATATACCTCGCAATGTATGTACCAAAAACAGCAAAGCGAAACAACAAAGAGAATAGCCGCTCTTCTTAGAACCTCTTCGTATTTGCCCATCGGTTTTTTAAAATTTCACCAATTCTAAAGTGATTTGGAGAGCTGTATCAAGATCATTTATTGTTTTTTTAGAAAGATCTCCAAGTTTTTTCACTAATCTTCTTTTATCAATGGAGCGAATTTGGTTCGGCTGAATAACAGAAGATCTAGTGAGCCCTCCTTCTGGAGGTTTCATCAAAACTTCATCAAACTTGGGTCCAGCTCGGCTGGTAATAGCAGCTACAATTACAATAGGACTATATTGATTAGCTACATCATTGGAGATGATCACTGCTGGTCGAGTCTTTTTAATTTCTGCTCCGATAGTAAGATCAAAATTAACCAAATATACTGAACCACGTTTAGGATAGGTCATAATAATATCTGTAGTGACATATGCCACTATTAAAGAAAACAACCTCTAAGAGACTGCCTTAGGTAGTTATTCACGATCTTTCTTCTCTTTCAAATTTTTCCCAGAGTTCTTGTTCAATAGGTTGCCATTCTTGGGCAATAGCTAAATCTTCCTTTGCTCGCTCTAAATAAGCCTTCCTCAATCTTTGTTTTAGTCTTGCTCGCTCTAATCTATTAACATAAAGCTTTACTGCTCTGTTAATAAACTCGCTTCTGTTGTCTTTACTCACCTGATCAATCAGTTCCAAAGTCTCTGGGGGAAGGGTAATATTGACTCTTTTTCGAGTTTTGTTCATGTTTTATCTTCCTCCTTTTGTAAACTACATTCATTATACACACTAATTATACGTAGGTCAAGCGATGGTGAAATGAATTATTAAAAAAGACTAGAACAAGTATCTTTTCTTTTCTCATTTGTATTTTACTTGACTTTTATCTGGCCAGACTCCTCCTTTACGAGAATTTAAATTCTATCTCTGATTCTCCAGAAGAATAATTTATTTCGGCTAAGCCAAGCTTCAGAAAAGTACGGGCAGTTTTTTTAAATTGCTTGCCAGACAAATTATGCCCCAGGTATCCCTTAAGCTCCTCCTTGCTTAGCTTTCCCTTTCCACTTGCCTCGTCAACAAAAATTACGAAAAGAAGATATAACCTGATCCCCATAGGAGAGAGCTTTTTCCATAAATCTTGCGCAACTAGTGCTCTTAAGAGTCTATGTCTATCTATCTTCATACTCTTAGGAATTCTGATAGGCAGTTTTGTTTTTACTTTTTCCGGTTGTATAATCAAATATAACCTAACCATAACCACTGATGGTCACGGGACCACCACTGGTCTTACTCCTGGCACCCACCTGGTAAGCTGGGGCGTCCCGTATAAGGTAACCGCCGTTCATGATCCTGGCTATTCTTTCAGGAAATGGGAATGTGTAAGTGGGAATATAAAGTTTAAAGATAATAATGATCCTACCTTAGCTTCCTATACTAGAGGCTTAGGTTATGGAGGAGGAATAGGAGGGATTATATTCAGAAAGGGAGCGGAGCACTTCTTGACAAAAGAATTCAAAAAATATATGTTTAATATCGATGTAAGTCGGTATAGGTTATATCGATGTAAGTCGGTATAGGCTTAGCATCTAAACATCGAGTTAGATTTTAGATCTTTGAAAATAGATATTAAGAGGGGAGTAATTACCATGAACAATCTAGTGTTGATATATGTTTTAGTAGGTGTAATGGGAGGATGGGTAATAGCCACTCTTATTACCAGGCTGAGAACGAGGTCTCTATTAAATAGAGCGCAAGATAAATTATCTCAAGTGGAAGAGGAGATCAGAAACAGAAGAAGAGAGATTGAACTAGAGAAAAAAGAAGAACTTCATCGGGTAAGAACAACTTTTGAACAAGAGACTAAGGAAAAGACCGATGAACTTCATAAACTATCAAGGAGGTTAATAGAGAGAGAAGAGAGTCTAGATTATCGTTTGCAAGAATTAGAGAAGAAAAAGAAAAGTGTTTTTTCTAAAGAAGAAGAGTTAAAGAAAGATAAAGAAAAAGTAAAAGAGCTGGAGATCAAATGGAGGAAAGACCTAGAAGAGGTAGCTGGTATTTCTGCTGAAGAAGCAAAAAAAATTCTGCTGGAAATTATAAAAAAAGAGGCAAAAAACGAGGCTGCCCAGATTATTCAGCAAGTAGAAAAAGAAGCTAAAGAGACGGCTAATAAAAAGGCAAGAAAAATCCTGGCTACAGCTATTCAGCGCTGTGCTGTGGATGAAACAAATAACTCAGTTGTCTCTACTCTTTCCTTACCCAATGATGAGATGAAAGGAAGAGTTATAGGAAGAGAGGGAAGAAATATAAGAACCTTCGAAGCTCTTACAGGGGTGGATTTAATCGTAGATGATACCCCAGAGACAGTGGTAATCTCCTGTTTTGACCCTCTAAGGAGAAAGATTGCTCAAGTTAGTTTAGAACGACTTGTCGCCGATACTCGAATACATCCAGCTAGAATTGAAGAAATAGTGAAAAAGACCAAAAAAGATATAGAGGAGATGATAAAGGAGGAGGGTCAGCGGGTAGCCTTTGATATGGGAATCTCTGACTTACCTCCCGAGTTAACCGAGCTTTTGGGAAGATTAAAATTTCGCACCAGCTATGGACAGAATGTGTTGCAACATTCAAAAGAAGTCTCTTATATAGCTAGTATTATAGCCGCTGAGATTAAAGCAGATTATGCCCATGCAAAAAGAGCAGGACTTCTTCACGATATTGGAAAAGCTGTCGACCAGGAGATGGAAGGCCCTCATGCCTTAATTGGAGCTAATCTTGCTGAGCGATATGGAGAATCACCTAATATTGTCCATGCTATTGCTGCTCATCATGAAGATCAAGCAGCAGAAACTATTTTAGCTGTTTTAGTCCAAATCTCGGATGCTATATCAGCTGCTCGTCCCGGTGCAAGAAAAGAGGTTCTGGAAGCTTATCTTAAACGAATTGAGGATTTAGAAGAAATAGCTGACTCTTTCGAGAAAGTAGAAAAAGCTTATGCTATCCAAGCCGGCAGGGAACTACGGATCATGGTATATCCGCAAGAGGTTTCAGATGATGAAGCCGCGGAACTGTCTCGAAAGTTGGCTCACAAAATTGAGAAAGAATTAAAATACCCTGGACAAATCAAGATAACAGTAATCAGAGAACTTCGAGCTATAGAGTATGCAAAATGAGTAAACCACCTCTCAAATTGGGTATTATGGGAGGAACCTTCAATCCTATTCATCAGGGACATCTAGTAACGGCAGAGTTTATCCGGGATAAATTTAAGCTGGATGAGGTGCTTTTTGTCCCCTCTGGCAAACCTCCTCATAAAGGTAATGATGAGATCGCCTTGCCAGAACATCGTTGGATGATGACAGTTCTGGCTACGGCTAGCAATGAGTACTTCTCAGTCTCTTCCATAGAAATAGAACGAGAAGGCAACTCTTACACTCGGGATACTATTTTGCAACTGAAGCAGATTTACGGAGAAAAAACAGAATGCTACTTTATTACTGGAGCCGATGCCATAGCTGAAATTTCTACCTGGCATAAAATAGAGGACCTACCGCAGATGACAAAGTTTATTGCTGTTTCCAGGCCAGGATATAAATTAGATACAAAAAAGGTAGATTCCCGTTTTCAAAAATGTACCTTCCTGGTAGAAGTCCCTGCTCTAGCCATTTCCTCTACAGAGATCAGAAAAAGAATAAAGAAGGGACAAACCATTAAATACCTTCTACCAGAAGCAGTAGAAAAATATATTCATAAGCATAGTCTTTATAGGTGAGCTGGAAAAAATTATGTAGATAGGGAGAAAGGAAATTTGACCTCTCAAAGACTAGCTCGAGACGCTGTCAAAATAGCAGAAGATAAAAAAGCAAAGGATATAGTGCTTTTAAATTTAAAGGAAGTTTCGGCAATAACTGATTATTTTGTTATCTGTAGTGGAGAATCCTCCCTGCATATGCGAAGTATTGCTCGAGCCATAGAGAGAGAACTCAAAGAAAAAGGAATAAAACAGTTTAACCTAAGGAATTCGATAAATGACTGTTGGGTTCTTTTAGATTTCGGGTCAATAATAGTCCATATTTTTTCTAAAAGAGGAAGGAATTTTTACCAGTTGGAGAGATTATGGACTGATGCCAAAAAGATAACAAAGTGATGGGGGCATAGCTCAGTCGGGAGAGCGCGTCCTTGGCGTGGACGAGGTCGGGGGTTCGAATCCCCCTGCCTCCACCAAATTCGTATCTCGTTGTTCGTTGCTCGTATTTCGTGAAGAAAAGAAACTAAAAAAGAAGTAGCGGTGCGATTTACCGCACATTGTAGCGGTTTGATTTATCAAACAATCGTGGTCGGATAAATCCGACCACTACTTACAACTTACAGCTTACAGCTTATAGCTGGATGTGGGGATTCGAAGCCGATTGGAGGGAAGAAACATCTTATGAGTTTAGCCATTAATACCGCTACTCCAGAGGGAATGGTGTTGGCTGCTGATAGCCGGCAAAGTTATCGTAATCGAAAAGGAATGGCACGAATTGGAAGTGATAATGCCTCCAAGCTTTTTCAGTTAAATAGAAGGATTGGTGTGGCGGTAACTGGCCTGGCTTTTTTGCCAGAGAATGGGGTGATGAAAAATATTAGTAAGTTCATTGAGCAGTTCAAACGGGAAACGGATGTAGAAAAATTAAATGTTAAAGATACAGCAGAAAAGTTACATTATTTATTCAATAAAAAATATGACTGGCAAAAACAATTAGAAAAATTACCAGAAAAGATAAAAAACGATCTCCAGCGACAGGGTTGCCAAATTTTAGAAATAAAAAAAGAGCAATACGCGGTTAAATTTCGTTTTAAAGATCCCCAGGGCAATTTGAAGAAAGGCGTCGGTGGAGTTGATAGGATAAATCTTCTTGTAGCCGGCTACAACAAAAATGGTTCACACGAAGTTTATATCTGCTATATTCCCGGCGAGACTCAGAAAAAGCGAGACAGCAGGGAAAGAGGCAAAGAATACGGCGCCTCATGGATTGGCCAGATAGATGTAATTTCTAGAGTTGTCTTAGGTTTTGATGGTCGGGTTAGAAATATAAAATTTGTTAATGAGGCAGCCCAAAAACTCGGACAAGAGGAGATAAGCAAACAACTCAGGGGCCTGGAGTATGTCATTCAGTGGGGAGCAATGACCCTTCAGGACGCTATAGATTTTTGCACTCTGATGATTCAAACTACCTCAGCTATTCAGCGTTTTTCTGACGGTATCGCAGCTAATCCAGGAGATATGCCAGGAGTTGGTGGTCCTGTAGATGTTGCCATTATTACACCGGATAAAGGTTTTATTTGGATAAATAGAAAGAAATTGAAAATAGGAGAAAGAGAAATAGCTTTAGAAAAAAAGAGTGGATAGCTGTTAGTTATACACTAAAATTGAAAAGGAATCACTGATTGTCCAAGCAAACTCAATTTCAGTCACTAGCAATACCTGATATCTTGAAGGTTAAAACTTACCAGCCAGGTAAACCTATGGAAGAGGTAAAAAGAGAGTTAGGACTAAAAAAAGTAATCAAACTTGCTTCTAACGAGAATCTTCTCGGCCCATCTCCCAAAGCAGTTAAGGCTATCAAGAATTATGCCTCAATGATTAACTTTTATCCCAATGGGAGTGGATATTACTTAAAGAAAGCTCTGGCAGAAAAACTGGGCCTGGAAGATACCAGAATTATTCTGGGAAATGGCTCTGACGAAATTGTTTCTTTAATTACACGGGTATTTCTTCAAAAAGGTGAAGAGACAGTAATGGGAGATCCTTCTTTTTTAATGTACAGAATAGATACCCAGCTTAGTGGGGCAAGGGTTATTTCTGTTCCCTTAAATGATTTCAGGCTGGACCTATCAGCTATGGCTAAAGCTATAAGTCCTAAAACGAAATTAATCTTCATTAGCAATCCTAATAATCCCACCGGTACCATTGTAAAAAAGGACGAAGTAAAGAGTTTCTTAAAAAAGATTCCTTCCCGAATTTTAGTAATCTTTGATGAGGCTTACTCTGAATATGTAGAAGATAAAGATTATCCTCAAACTATAGATCTTATAGATGGGGAAAATAATGTTATCGTCTTGCGCACTTTTTCTAAAATCTATGGCCTGGCGGGCTTAAGGGTAGGATACGGAATTGCTGCCCCAGAAATCGTGGAAATACTTAACCGGGCCCGCCCTCCTTTTAACGTAAATTCTCTGGCCCAGGTAGCTGCCTTAGCCAGCCTAAAAGATAAGAATCAGATTACCCGAAGTAGAAAGCTAGTCAAAGAAGGAAAAAAGTTTCTTTATTCTCATCTTAAGAGGTTTAAACTCTCCTTCATTCCCACAGAGGCCAATTTTATCCTCATTAAAATAGGTAAAAAAGCGCCACTCTTAGAAAAAAGATTACTCAAAGAAGGAATAATTGTAAGGGGGATGAAGGCGTATAATCTTGCTGATTATATAAGGGTGACTATTGGAACAAAACCTCAAAATGAAGAGTTCATTAAAGCTCTGGAGAAACTAATCTCTAATTAACTAATTTAACTAAGATGTAAACAATGGAAGATAAAAAGAGTCTAATCATAGCTATTGACGGGCCAGCTGGCTCAGGAAAAAGCACGACTGCTCATCTTTTAGCTAAGAGACTGGGTTATTTATACCTGGACACAGGAGCAATGTATAGAACCTTGACATGGAAAGCTTTAAAAGATAAAGTAAATATTAAGGATGAAAAAGCTCTTTCTCAGTTAGCTAAAAAGATACAAATTTGTTTGAAGCCCGGATCCAATGTGGAAACTAAGGTTTACCTGGACAACAAAGATGTAACTTCTTTAATTCGTTCTCCCCAGGTAAATAAATATGTTTCTTTAGTTTCAATCGTAAAAGGGGTTCGAGAGGCAATGGTTGCTCAACAAAAAAAGCTCGGTAAAAACGGAGGTATAGTAGCCGAAGGTAGAGATACCACAACAGTGGTCTTTCCGGAAGCTGATATCAAAATTTTCCTTAATGCCTCTCTTGAGGAGAGAGTTGAGAGGCGCTGGAAAGAGGAAAAAACCAAAGGTATTTTTTCGAATAAAGAAAAAGTAGCCGCAGGACTTCTCAAGCGGGACAGAATAGATAGCCAAAGAAAAATCTCTCCTTTGAAAATCTCCGAGGAAGCAATAGTTATAGATAACACTCATTTAAGTATCTCTCAAACAGTGGACAAGATACTAAAGCAAGTTAAAAAAACCGTTAAATGAAGGGTAAATACTCAATGAACCACATTGCGAGCGAAGCGAAGCAATCTCGAGATTGCTTCGTCGTTCCGAAGACTCTCGGAACTCCTCGCAATGACACCGTAGAATGTACCTCGCTGATGAAGGGAACTCCCTTTTGGTATAGTCTGTTGCGAGAACTGGCTATAATAATCTTTAAAGTTTTCTTCGCTGTAAAGATCCAGGGAAAAGAGAATGTTCCTTTAAAAGGGGGAGCAATTCTTGCTTCTAATCATCTAAGTTATTTTGACCCTATTGTCTTAGGTCTTCTCACTCCCCGCAAGATTAATTTTATGGCTAAAGAAGAGCTCTTTGAAAATTTCTTTTTTCGTCTTTTAATAACCAAACTAGGGGCTTTTCCCTTTAAAAGAGAAAGAATAGATAAAGCAGTCTACCAAAAGGTTTTAGATCTTTTAAAAAAAGGAGAACTCCTCGCTCTTTTTCCAGAAGGAACAAGAAGCTGGGAAGGAAAGCTTGGACACCTGCAGCAAGGAACAGCGAGAATAGCCCTTAGGGCAAACGTACCCTTAGTGCCTGTCATTATCCGGGGAACAGGGAAGGTCTTGCCTAGAGGAAAAAAGATGGTAAGATTAACTAAGATAGAAGCACGGGTAGGAAAACCCTTAAGAGGTAAGAAATCTAAAAAAGAAGATGTTAAAAGAGCCATAGAGAAACTCCATAAGAAATTGGAAAATAGTATGAGGATGCTCAGCAGTGAATCGTGAATGGCTCTAAACGCTAGATAAACTTAATGCAAATATTTCTCCCTGAGAAAATTGGCTTCTGTTTCGGAGTAAAAAGAGCTTTAAAATTAACCCTGAACGAAATCAAAAGGAATGGGAAAGTTTATATTCTGGGAGATCTGATTCACAATCCTCAAGTAACAGAAAACTTGCGAAGAAGAGGCATTAAATCCATAGAGGATCTATCTCAAATTAGAGAGGGAACACTAATTATTAGGTCCCATGGAGAAGATCCTTCTGTAATAAAAGAGGCAAGAAAAAGAAAATTAAGAGTATTGGACACTACCTGCCCTTATGTACTAAGGGTGCAAAAAATAGTAAGATCTCTTTCTCAAAAATCTTACCAGGTGATTATCGTAGGCACAGCTACTCATCCTGAGGTAAAGGGAGTAATAGCTAACGTAACAAAGGGGAGAGTTTACGTAGTTAAAAACTCCCAGGAAGCGGAAAAGCTCCCTTTTTTAAAAAAGGTAGGGATAGTAGCTCAAACTACAGAGAACGTTGAGAACTTTAACCATATTGTAAAGAACTTAACAAAAAAAACAAGAGAGTGTAGAATCTTTAATACTATATGTAGAATAATAAGAGAGCGCCAGGAAGAAACAAAGAAGTTAGCCAGAGAAGTTGAAGCAGTAATAGTAGTGGGTGGGCATAATAGCTCTAATACTCATCAATTAGTTAAATTGTGTCAATCCTTAGAAGTAAAAACCTGTTTTGTTGAAAAAGAGGAAGAGCTAAATATGAAAGAGTGGAAGGGAATAAAAAGAGTTGGTATCACTGGAGGAACCTCTACTCCTAAAGAAGTAATAGAGAAAATAAAAAATAAATTACTAACGACTATATACTAACGACTAATTTAAGGAGGCAGAGGAACTTAAAGTGTTCAAGTCAAAAGAGGAAAGATTTTTAGAGAAAGCTACTGATAGAATGATGAGAGAAAAGATAGAAAAAAAGAAGGAAGAGAAAGTAGATGATTTTGGTAAAATAGTCCAGGAATATGGAAACTTCTACTTCCCGAAAAAAGGAGATATAACAGAAGCTAAAGTTGTACAAACCAATAAAGAAGGGATCCTCATGGATGTAGGTGCAAAATCGGAAGGCTTTATGCCCTGGGAGGAACTTGCAGCAAAAAGAGAAGAGCCCTTTCAGCCAGGGGAGAGTATGCAAGTTTATATCTCAGAGAAAAGTGGGAAAGGACAACTTTTATTATCTGAGAGAGAAGCAAATTTTCGTCTAGACTGGGCAAAATTTGAGGAGGCATTCAAACAAAACGAACCTATAGTAGTAAAAGTAAAGAAAATAATAAACGGAGGGTTTCTCGCCAGTCTAAATTCACTAAATGCTTTTATTCCCACCTCTCATATAAGTTTAAACAAAAAAGATAACCTCAAAGATTTTATTGGAAAAGATATTAGCGCGAGAGTTATTAAATTAGAAAAAAGAGAGAAAAATATAGTTCTTTCCAGGAAGCTCTTGCTTCTAGAGGAAAAAGAGAAGAAAAAAGAGAAGACTTTAGCCAGTTTAGAGGAGGGGAAAATCGCTACCGGAAGAGTAAGTTCCATAACTAAATTTGGCATCTTTGTGGATTTGGGAGGAATTGATGGATTAATTTACCCAGAGAATCTTTCCTGGGAATGGGTGAAGAATCCCCATGATCTACTTTCAAGAGGAGATGAAATAAGAGTAAAAGTATTAAAACTCGACAAAGAAAGAGAAAAGATTTCCTTGGGTCTAAAACAAACCAAACCTGATCCCTGGACCCAGGTTGAAAAGAGATATGAGATAGGCTCACTCGCTGAAGGAAAGGTCACCCATCTTACAAACTTTGGAGCTTTCGTGAGGCTTGAAGAAGGATTAGAAGGTCTAATTCATATCTCCGATCTTTCCTGGAGCAAGCGTATAGGACACCCAAAAGAGATTCTCCAAGAAGAAGAAAAAGTAGAGGTGAAGATATTAGATATTGACGTAGAGAAAAAGAAAATTTCCTTAGGTCTAAAACAAACTAAACCCGATCCCTGGAAAGAGCTCTTGCAAAAATATAAAGTAGGAGATATAGTTTCTGGTAAGGTCCAGCAGATAACTAACTTTGGCGTTTTTATTAATTTAGCTCCGGGAATAGATGGACTTATCCATGTCTCGGAATTAGATAAGGAATATGTCCCCCATCCAGAAGAAGTCATCTCCATAGGCAAGGAAGTAAAGGCAAAAATTGTAGAAATCGATGAGGAAAAACGACGAATTAGACTTAGCGTACGCCGGTTGGTGAAAACAGAGGGGAGCACGAAAAAGAAAAAGGAGAAAGAGAGAAAGAAAAGGAAAGAAGAGAAAATCAACAATTTTCCTTCCTTTAAGGAAGATGGAATCGTAATAGGGGATTTCATCGAAGAGGAAATGAGAAAAAAGCTAAAAAAAGGCTTTTAGGGTGGAGGAAAACTATTTTCTGAGGTAATTAATGGAGATCGACTCCAGAATTATTTTTTCGGTAGTGCTAATTATAGGCTATTTTTTAGGCTCTATTCCCTCGGGGTACCTTATAGGGAAATTTCTTAAAAAAATAGATATAAGGGATTTTGGCAGCGGTAATATAGGATTTACCAATGCTTTGCGTGTTTTAGGACCTTTCCCTGGTCTTCTGGTATTAGCTATAGATATAGCGAAAGGAGCGGTTTCCGTCTATTTAGGAATTCTTCTTGCACCACTTATTGGATTTGAGGCTCAAATAACCGGTGGAATATGTGGGCTCTTATCTATCCTGGGACATAATTGGCCTATATTTTTAAAATTTAGAGGAGGAAAAGGAGTAGCTGCAACAGCTGGTGTGTTTTTAATTCTTACCCCTCTTCCTTTTATATTCTCCGCTCTAGTGATGGCAGGAGTTATAGTTTTTACCCGTTATGTCTCCCTCGGTTCAATGATGGCAGCAGGAAGTCTACCTTTTTTTATCTGGCTCTGGATAGGAGGTAAAGCTCAATTTCTTCTTGCTCTGAGCATAGCAGGGGTCTCTCTTATTCTACTTAGACATCGAAGCAACATAGAACGACTTCTGAGAGGAAAAGAGAGAAAAATTGGAGAAAAAGTAGAAACATAAATAAAGGAGGAAAAGATGAACAAAGCTGAATTAGTGGAGAAAGTAGCCAGTCAGACGGGTTTGACAAAAAAAACGTGCAGAGAGACAATAGATGTAGTAACCTCAACCATCACTGAGTCTCTGGCTAGAGGGGAAAAAGTTACCTTAGTTGGCTTTGGAACTTTTAAGGTAAGAAAAAGAAAAGCACGTCAAGGAAGAAATCCCCAAACAGGCAAGGAAATCCAGATTCCAGCTAAAGAGGTCCCTAAGTTTGAACCAGGTAAGAACCTAAAAGAAGCAGTAGCCTAAAGGAATTATTTCCAGGAGGCAGAAGAAATTCTTTTCTTCCGCCTCCTGCAATTCATAATGGAAGCACGAAAGGATGAGGAGAGTAATAAGGAGCAGAGAAATATTATTCCGGATAAATATTTTTGTATAGGAGAAGTAAGTAAGATTACCCATCTTCCTTCTTATATTCTTCGTTTTTGGGAAACTCAATTCAAAGAGCTTTGCCCCCAAAAAAGTCGTGGTGGACATCGACGTTACCAAAAAAAAGATGTTGAGTTGATCCTCTGGATAAAAAATCTATTATATGAAAAGAAATTTACCATTAACGGAGCTCAAAAAGAACTAAAAAACAGACAAAGAAAAGATTGGCTTGACCCTCTTACTACAAAAAAAGAACTGCAAGCCATACTCCAGATATTAGAATAAAAAAAAGAAGTTAATTGAGTTAATTAGAGATTAGTTAATTAGGGATGTCGGATATCCTTTTAATCAGTTGCTCCTGAAGCTAATCTCTAATCTCTAGTAAACTAATTAACTAATAACGGGGCGTAGCGCAGCCTGGTTTAGCGCACTTGCATGGGGCGCAAGAGGTCACCGGTTCGAATCCGGTCGCCCCGACCAATTCGTATCTCGTTACTCGAAAAATAAGAATGTAAATAATTGGAGATATCAAAAATAGAAAAATTACATCTACCCATAATCATTGAGATGGACGAGGATAATTATTATATAGTAAGTTGCCCTCTGTTTAGAGGCTGTCATTCTTACGGCGAAACTATAGATGAAGCACTGGAAAATATAAGGGAAGTCATAGAGATGTGCCTCGAGGAGACAAAGATTGAGGAGCTTAATAAATTCGTAGGATTTAGAGAACTGGAAATAGCTCAGAATGCCTAAGCTTCCTGTAATCAAAGGCGGAGAACTTGTAAAGTTTTTGGAATCTATAGGTTTTAGAGTTACCAGAATGAAAGGTTCTCATATAAGGTTGAGATCAGAAGACAGAAGAGCAACTACTGTTCCTGTGCACGGAAATAAGGATATACCTAAAGGATTTCTGCGCAAAATAATTAGAGAAGACTTGGAAATAAGCTTAGAAAAATTTTCAGAGGTATACTCAAAATACAAAGGAAAATGAATAATGTATCAATACAGTAAATGGTTAATATTATTTATAATAGGGGTAGCAGCTTTAGCCATCTGGGCTATCTATCCTCTTAAAGAAAAGATAAACCTGGGCTTAGACCTAAAGGGAGGTATGCATGTTATATTGGAAGCAGATACTAGCAAACTTCCTCCTGGAGAAAGTCCCAAAGATGCGGTAGATTTAGGGCTGGAGATCATCAGAAATAGATTTGACCAGTGTGGAGTAAGAGAACCTAGCATTGTTCGTCAAGGAGATAAAAGAATAGTTGTAGACCTACCAGGAATAGAAGATCCAGAAGGAGCAGTGGAACTCATTGGAAAGACGGCCCTCCTGGAATTCAAACTGATAGACGAAAAAGGAGATCTGGATAAGGCTCTTCAAGGGGATATCCCCCCGGAAGACGAAATACTTTATAAATATGAAAACTCAGAGAAAATACCATACCTTGTAAAAAAGAAGACTCTTTTGTCGGGTAGTGATATTAAAGAGGCCCGGGTAGAGATTGGACAATGGGGAGAGCCTTACATAGGCTTAGATTTTAAATCTGAGGCAGCAGAGAAATTTGCTGAGCTCACGGGCCAACATGTAGGAGAAAGGCTGGCTATAATATTAGATAACGTAATTCAATCTGCTCCTGTAATAAAGACTCGTATTTCTGGTGGTAAGGCGCAAATCACAGGAAACTTTACCATGGAGGAAGCTAACGAACTAAAGATTGTCCTCAAAAGTGGTCGTTTGCCCATTCCGTTTGATATTATTCAGAACACTATTGTAGGCCCTTCCCTGGGAAAAGATTCTATCCAGAAGGGCCTTCTGGCAGGAATTATTGGTTTCATTGCTGTTATCCTTTTTATGATTTTTTACTATAAGAAAGCTGGCCTAATTGCTGATGCGGCACTTCTATTAAATTTACTCCTTATATTAGGAGCCTTAGCTGGTCTAAAAGCAACTCTAACCCTTCCTGGTATTGCCGGAATCATTCTTATCATCGGTATGAGTATTGATGCTAATGTGATCATTTTTGAGAGAATAAGAGAGGAGCTAAAGGAAGGAAGAGCTCCTCGCTCAGCAGTAGATACCGGCTATAACAAGGCTCTTCGGACCATTCTTGAT
>JAUWRC010000116.1 GCA_030610745.1 Clostridia bacterium | reverse complement strand
CATATTACTAGCATTAATTGGGAGGAAAAGGGTAGGAGTAGTTTTAATATTCCTAAACGAGTTTCCTCAAGAGCAAACTTTTGAATTTTATTAGCCAGCTGTGCACTTTCTTTGTGGGAAAATAGTCTCAGAACACCACTTAACTGGCCTGGGCCATATCCCCCCTTTTCTACAACTACTTCTTTGTAGCGTTTTCTCCAGAAATGAGTTGATATACCTTCTGAAATAGCTCTTTCAGAAAGTGTTTCATAAAATAAAATCTCAAGCTTTTTTCTTTTATCTGACAAACCCTCAAAATCCTGTGATAAGTCTCCAAAAAGCTCGGAGAATATTTTCCCTAAATGCCATCTTCCCTTTAATTGGCTGATTTTTTCTTCCAGGGTCATTCTCCCAAGTAAATCCTCAACTCTTCTTTCTACAGGTTGAGTAGAATCTAGATAGACCAGCTTTTCTGCGTTAGACTGCTTATGTAACTTCATTTCTACCCCCTTTCTTTTAACGAATAACTGAGTGTTTATCAGGTGGCTTAGCTATATCCTGATTTTTTATTGTAATTTTTGCTATTCTGTCTGCTTGCGCAGTAACTTTGCCAAAGGCATAAATATATTGCTCCATAAGTTCCTGCGGTGCTTCAGGGAAAGCCGGGAGCCCAATCAAAGTAGATTTCAATGCCTCAGTACGTGGTAAACTTTGCCTTTCTTCCAGGGGGGCGCGGCTAAATTTTGGCCCGTATGCATTTACTCGATAAGCTATTTGCTGATGTTGCAAGTCATATCGCTCATCTTCACACATTACTCCTTCTGCCCGGAGAGCATACAAAAACTTATCTTTATCTAAACCATTTAATTCGATAGCCTTATAAGCTATTCGAAAGCCCCAATAGGTACGGTGAGTATACGGCGGTGCTTTAATGACACGAATACCAGGAATTCCTTCTAATCCTTCAGCCAAATATCCCATACAAGCCTCACGCTTTGCATTGTTTTCCTCTAATTTGCCTAGTTGTATTCGGGCAATTGCTGCAGATACTGGGTGGATACGATATTTGAATCCCAGGCCAGTACAATTAAACTCTGAGTAAGGAGAATCCTTGCCCGGACGATTTTTTTCCGTTAAAAAGCCATAATGCCCAAAGCTAACTGCTCGCTCCCAGACCTCCTTATTATTGGTAACAAGCATACCTCCCTCTATAGCAGGAAGGAGTTTGCTCGCCTGAAAACTAAAACAACCTACATCTGCAATTGTACCAACCTTACGCCCCTTATATTCCCCTCCCGGTATGTGGGCAGCATCTTCTAATACTTTAAGGTTATATTCTCTGGCAATATTCATAATTTCATCCATCTGGCAGGGGATACCCCAAACATGGGTTACGGCAATGACCCTGGTTTTAGGGGTGATCTTACGCCGAATATCCGCCGCATCAATACAGAGTGTATCCGGGTCGCTCTCAGCAAAAACTATTCTTGCTCCCAATACCCGGGCGGGCATACTTGTAGCCCAATAAGTATAAGTAGGAGCAATTACCTCATCACCAGGTTGAATACCCAGAGCAAAGAAACCGCTGTGAATGGCTGCTGTGCCACTATTCTCACTCAGTGCGTACTTTACTCCCATGTAACTAGCAAACTCTTGCTCTAAATATACCATCTCGTTATAGAAATCATAGGGCTTGTAATCAGGTCTTTGCATATCAAGTAAATTACGAATAGCAGAAAATTCCTCCTCTCCAATCTTCGGCCACTTCAGTAAATGACTATGCTCCTGGGGAATTACTTTTGGACCACCATTTATTGCCAATCTTTCCATTTTTAAACCCCCTTGTTACCTCTAACATTGGTATATCGTTTTACCATATTATATTACAATTAATTTTAAATATAGTCAACCAACCGAGGTCTGTGTGTGACACGGTATTCGCCCTCCAGTTTCCCGAAAAGTTTCTCCAATGGGGTTTGAATCAGAAAAGACGCTTTTCCCATGTTGGTAAATTTTCTACAGGAACCTCTATTATAAACATGGGCGAACAATTATCAGGGTCTTCATACATCATCCTGTAGCGCCTGTATATATCTTTGAATCTTTCAAGCTGCTTATCATCAATTTGCAAGTAATTTTTTAAATCCATAGCTATCTCTCTTTTTATTCGTGATAATTCTCTGCAACTTTTTGTGCCTCTTCGGCCCACATGGTTAACAACTCTGGATTCCCATTGAATGAGTGTATATCGCTTAAGTTTAGATCCATAGGTACTCCTTCGGCAGCATCAACAAGTCTTTTTATGTCTGAGTACATATTCTCTCGACTGAAGCCGAAGAAGACCTTAATGAAGGTCGAAGGATCTCGGTGTCCCTTTCTCCATAGTTCATTTTCCTGACACTCCTTTTTGAGGTAGTCTAAGAACTTCTCTCTTTGTAGTTTTAACTGAATGAGAGTTCTGAATAATCCCCTTCGGAAGTAAAATTAGAAATTGTATTCTTCGGTGCTCTTTGAATTATGGTTTTGACAAAAAGCCATTATTTCACCAGATAGTGTATCCACCGTCCATTATCAGTACACTTCCGGTTACAAAACTGGATGCTCTGGAAGCTAAGAATAAAGCAGGACCCTTTATTTCGGAAGGATCCCCGATTCTTCCCATGGGGATCAAAGAGGACCAGTCTTTCCCATATTCAGGAAACACTTTATCCACAAGGGGTGTTCTCATATATCCCGGAGCAATAGCATTGACTCTTATATTGTACTTTGCCCATTCGGCAGCCAGGGACCTGGTAATCATAATAACTCCGGCCTTGGAAGTATTATAATGAATTTGGGATTGTGGTCTGTTGACGATTAATCCCGACATAGAAGAAATATTGATTATATTTCCCTTTTTTTGTGCTATCATCTCCCGCCCTACTATCTGAGCACAAAAGAAAACTCCACTGAGGTTAACTCCAATTACCTTATCCCATTCCTTTTTACTCATCTCTTCAGCGGGAACATTATTAACAATACCAGCATTGTTAATTAAAATATCAATCTTATTGAACCTGGCTTTAACTGCCTTTGTCATATTTTCAACATCACTAATTTTAGTTACATCTGCCTCTATGGAAAATGAATCTCGGCCAAGGTCTCGAATACTCTCAGCTACCCCATCCGCTCCTTCTATATTTATATCCACCACTGCCACATCTGCTCCAGCTTCTGCCAGTGCCAGAGCCATTTGTTCCCCTAGCCCCTGAGCTGCACCGGTCACAATTGCCTTTTCCCCGCTTAAATTGAACATCTCCTTTACATTCATCATGACCTCCCTTCGCATCCTTACTGCCTCTCAATCTACAACAGTTTCTTGAGGAAGCGGTCTAATATAGGGTTCACGCCAACAAATCCCTTCAGGCAAAGGGCAGAAAAAATTAGCTCACCCTTACCATAAGGCATATAGCCTACAATGGGTAGTTTTTTCTTCGGGCCTTTACTTTTTGCCATTTCAATTACATGCAAACTAGGTTTCTGATAAGTGAAAAGAAGAGGTGTTATCCCGTGACAATCTATATACTTTTTGGCAATGAAATCAATGATGTCCTTTTCTTCATTGTACCAGAAGGAAAAATCTTTAGGCCCAAAGCCTCGGGTTATAGGCTCGGTGGTATTTCTGGCCACAAACATCAACCCACTCTCGTTTACCCCTGTCAGCCCACCAGCCATTTCTTTCAGGTAAATGGCTCTATCCTCAATTTTTATTCTATCTTTGCCCATATCATTTAGTAGAAAGAGGGCCTTTGAGCCTTCAGTTACCCACTTTAAAAGAGAATGACTATTTTTCTCATATTCCTCCCATGAATTTATGAGTATCCTTTGGGGTCTTTTTCCATCCCTTTGATAGGGTATAGCCGTAATGTTTAGCTTTTTAAAGAAGTCTTCCATATTCTTGCCCACATACATGATTGTAGTATGAGATGGCTTTGTCTCTTTTTCAAAGACTTCTAAAGCTATTCTTTCGGAGTTTATAATATTCCCTTCTGCATCCAATAGTGCTGCATCAAGGTAGGTAGTTTCTCTATTTCCTACCCGGGGAGCATCAAAGGATATTGTTCCTGCATAAGTGGGAAGGCAGGGTTTTGCTTCTACATCAATTTCAAATGAGTCATAATCCTCGCCTTTTTTTCTTAAAGTAGCCACGATTTTATAACCTTCTAGGTCCACATCTGTGTCATTTAGTACCCAGGCCTCTATCTGGGCTCTCTGGCCGCTGTACACCTTGAAACAATCTGTCCTTAAGTTTACCCGAATACTTTCCATGGACTTTTGCAGGGCAAAGTAAGCTGGTTTGGGGACTCGGTTATGAGCAACCAGAGCCTTCATCCAGCCGGAGGGCCAGGCATCGATGAGTAAATGCAGGGCCGTAGAGACAATTATATCTGAGCGTCTTCTAAAGGCATCACTCATCATCCTGGTGGCAAAGGCTTGATGAGCCTGGCTTTCTCTTATCCAATCCTGGATACGATACTCTTCCTCAAACCAATCTCCGTGCATATCATAGGTTTGGGCCTTGATGATTTTCTCTGGTGTCCAGGGATCTTTAATATTTTTCGGTAGCCATTCTTTAGGATAATTCTCAAGCATTACTGAAAGAGGATCCAATCCTTCAGTTCCGTATTCCCCGCAGCCGGCCTTCCATCCTT
>JAUWRC010000118.1 GCA_030610745.1 Clostridia bacterium | reverse complement strand
GTCTATACCATCGGGAATCAAATAATTGAATCCATCATGGTCCATCAAAAGCTAACCAGGAAGGAGGCTAAAGAACACGCTATCAAGATGCTGAGTCGGGTAGGAATCTCTGATCCGGCTCAAAGGGTCGATGATTATCCTCATCAACTGAGCGGGGGTATGCGTCAGAGGGCTATGATTGCTATGGCCCTCTCTTGTAATCCCAGTCTTCTCATTGCCGATGAGCCTACTACGGCCTTGGATGTGACCGTGCAGGCCCAGGTGCTGGATCTGCTGAAAGATCTCCAGCAAGAGTTCGGTATGGCCGTTATGATAATAACTCATAACCTAGGAGTTATCGCCGAGATGTCTCATAATGTATCGGTAATGTATCTGGGCAAAATCGTGGAATACGCCAGCGCCCATGATATTTTCCACAATCCTATGCATCCGTATCTGCGGGCTTTGTTAAAATCCGTGCCCTCTCTTGCCGGAAAGAGAGAAAGACTGGCCATAATTAAGGGAACAATTCCTGATCCTTTATCTATTCTCCGGGGTTGCTTTTTCGCTCCCCGATGCTTGGAGACTAAAAAGATTTGTCAATCTGAAGAGGAACCTCCCGTAATTGAAGTAGAAGAAGGACATCAAGTCAAATGTTGGCTCTACGCTTAATAATACTGAGATAAGGAAGGATCTTAATATGCCAAAAATTGCTTTTATAGGAGCAGGGAGCTTCGAATTTACGAGAGGTTTAGTGCGAGATATTCCTTCCTTTCCTGCCTTTACCGACAGTACTATAGAGCTTATGGACATCGATGATGAACGTCTTTCTTTCATCAAGGCCGCGGTAGATTAAGATAGTTACTGCGGGAGATTATCCGGCAAAAGTAATTGCCACCAAAGACCATGTTGAGGCATTTAAGAAAGCTATTCCCTCACTTATACGAACCGAAACTATTTTTTGAAGAAAAAATTTTACCTTTGTCAATGTAAGCTAATATTTTATTTAGAATTTAAAGAAGAATCGAAAATGACTCCACGAGAGAGAGTTTTAACCACTTTAAAAAGAAAAATACCAGATAAAGCCCCCCGGGAAGTAAGCTGGGGAGCTTTTACCCCTTCCTTAATGAAAACATTTAGAGAAAAAACTGGAGCTGATGATCCTGCGGAGTATTTTAACTTTGAAGTACGTTCCGTAGTGCCAGCTCCAACCAGAAAAACAGGTAATTTCAATTCTTACTATGGTTCTTATACAAGTAAGCTACTTGAAAAGGGAAAACATGATGAAATGTGGGGAATGCTTGCTGAGTGGGGAATAGTTGCAGTGAAAGGATCTCGGTATCATTTTTCAAAAATACTACATCCCATGGCTAACCTGCGTCATCCAAAAGAAATACTGAACTATCCTTTTCCAGACTTGAAGGAATCTTACAGATACACACACATACCCGATGAAGTAGAAAAACTAAAGAAAAGAGAGCTGGCAGTAATGGGAGAGTTAGTTGTCACTATTTTTGAACTATCTTGGTACCTTAGGGGAATGGAGAATTTACTTACGGACTTTATGGTAAATGAAAAAATTGCCAACACGCTTTTGGATGTGATTACGGATATCAGATGTTTTCAGACAGAAAAGTTTGCCCAAGCAGGAGTGGACATCTTACGCTTAGGCGATGATGTAGGCTCCCAGAAGAGAATGATTATGAGTCCTGAGCTTTGGCGAAAATATCTGAAACCACGTCTAAGAAAGGTGATTCAGATAGCGAAGAGGGTAAATCCTGATATTCATATATTTTATCACAGCGATGGATATATAGAGCCGATTATCCCAGATCTAATACAAATAGGTGTTGATATCTTAAATCCCATTCAGCCAGAGTGCATGGATCCAGCAAAACTTAAACATCAGTACGGGAACAAGCTCTCTTTCTGGGGAACCATTGGTTGTCAGAAAACTATGCCATTTGGATCTCCTGAGGACGTTAAGCAGGAGGTAAAACTTAGAATGCAGACGGTAGGGCAAGGTGGAGGACTTCTTTTAGCTCCTACTCACATACTGGAACCAGAAGTTCCTTGGGAGAATGTTCTCGCCTTCTTTGAAGCAGTAGAAAAGTATGGCCGATACAGAAATTGAGAAAATATCCATAAGAGAATAAAAGATGAGGTCATATTTAGAAGATGTAGATTTTGAGGGGATAAAGCAACGGTTCGATGCCTTCTGGCAAAAGGAAATCATAGATAGGCCTCTGATTGCTATTTTTTCCCCTAAAAAGAACAAAAGAAGAAAATTTTTCCTATTCCAGATAGCCTGGAGAAAAGATGGATAGATATAGAATATATTCTAAACACGCATGAAGAAATTCTAAGGATTAAAAGAAGAACACACAGGGGGAAAATATGCTACCTAAGAGCTGGGAAAAGATACAGGAGTATTATAAGGCTTGGTGGAATTGTGAGGTTTTGGATAAGGTGCCTATTTTTGTCACTGCTCCCCGTGATGATCCCCAATCCAGGAAAATACTGTCCGGAAACGCAATAGAGGTCAAAAGGGAGGAGGCATTCAACAAGGAAAAGGTCATCGGATGTGCTGAGAAGATCTTGCAAGCCACCTTTTACGGTGGGGTTGCCTTTCCCTGTTATTGGCCAAATTTTGGCACCGATGTCTTCTCTGCCTATATGGGTGCGGATATCGAGTTCTCGCCTATTTTCCTGCCTGTCTTCGCCCCCTTTAGTCCAAAGGGAGAGATACCTGTCTCCTGGGCAAAATGGAATAACCCCATACTTAAAGATTATTCCGATTTGTCCGTGATTCAAATCAAGGAGGATAACTTCTACTGGCAAAAGACCAAGGAGTTTATATCCTATGCCTTAGAGCGCTCACAGGGGAATTACTTTGTTGGCCTGACTGATATTCACCCAAGCATGGATTCTCTAGCGGTATTAAGAGGAAGCCCCCAGCAGGTATGTCTGGATTTAATTGATAATCCTGAAGGGGTTAAAAGAGCAATGAAACTCCTCTGGAAGGTATGGCACAAGGTTTACGAAGAGACTTATCAAATTACCGTAGGACGTCAGGAAGGAAGTTCCAGTTGGATACATCTATGGTTTCCAGAGAAGGGTTATCCTATTCAGGATGATTTTACTGCTCTTATTTCTACTTCGATGTATCAGGAGTTTTTTTGGGAAGAATTACTCAGTGAAATTAATTATTTAGATTATTCTATCTATCATTTAGATGGCCCAGATGCCCTGAAACATTTGGATATGATCCTGGACATTTCTCGTCTTAATGCCATTCAATGGGTTCCTGGTGCAGCTATGGCAAAAGAAGGTGTGAAAAGATGGATATCGGTATACAGAAAAATCCAGGCTAAGAGAAAAGCTGTTCAGATTTTCTGTCGCCATGATGAAGTTGATTTTGTCCTGGAGAATCTTCAGCCAGAAGGGTTATTGATCTTTACTATGTGTTCCTCAGAAAAAGAAGCGAAAGAATTACTTTTGCATAGGGGGTGGGGTTAATAAAATAATTATCCAGGAGGCAAAAAAATGCCAAAAATTACTATTATTGGGGCGGGTAGTCTAGTATTCTCTTGTCAATTAATCTGGGATGTTCTTTCCTTTCCTGAAATTTCAGAGAGTACAATTTCTCTTATGGATATTGATGAGGAAAGACTGAGTCTTATAGCTCAACTTGCTCAAAAGATGGTCAAAGAGCGGGGAGGAAAAGCAAAAATTGAAGCCAGCCTAGATCGCCGGGAGGCACTAAAAGATGCAGATTATGTGATTATTACCATTGAAGTGGGAGGACTTGATGCTTACTTAAATGATATTAAGATACCTGATAAATATGGAATAAATCAAAATGTAGGTGATACAATAGGCCCTGGGGGTGTATTTAGGGCTTTAAGAACCATTCCGGTAATGGTGGATATATGTAAGGATATGGAAAAGCTCTGCCCAAATGCCCATCTTCTTAACTACACCAATCCTATGGTTATAAACTGTTGGGCAATGAATAAGGTAAGTAAAATTAAGAAGGTAGGGCTTTGCCACAGTGTTCAGGGTACAGCACAGCAACTTGCCTCTTACATGCAAATTCCTTATGAAGAGTTATCCTACTGGGTAGCCGGGATAAATCACATGGCCTGGTTCCTTGAGCTCAAATGGAAGGGCAAAGATGCCTATCCTATTCTAAGACGAATTGCAAAAGATAAAAATCTTTGGGAGAGGGTCATAGGAGGATACAAAAAGTTTGGAATGAAGGATATAGTCAGATTTAAGATTATGGAGCACTTTAGCTACTTTGTTACAGAGTCTTCTTACCATATGTCAGAGTATGTTCCTTACTTTCGCAAGAATGAAAAACAAATGGAAGAGCTTGCAGTCTCTTATAGATGGTGGCTTGATTACAAAAATACCTCGGAAATCTATACTAAGAAAATAAAGGAGCAGATAGCTGGTAAAAATAAGATTACCATAGAAAAGAGTAATGAGTATGCACCGCAAATCATCTATTCTCTTCACACGGGAAAACCCTGCAGAATA
>JAUWRC010000098.1 GCA_030610745.1 Clostridia bacterium | reverse complement strand
CATCATCGACTACCTTTATATTTGACCCATGATGAGAAACAAAAACAACCTTATTGAAACCATGGAAAATCAATCCCTTGGCCAACTCGTAGACTATACGCCTAAAGGTTTCTCCCGAAAAAGTAAGAGTCCCTGCCCCCTCTCCTATGACTCCCATATGGTGAGGAGAATATCCCACAGGAATCACGGGAACAAATGGCACTTCTGCTTTTCCTGCCGCTCTTTCAACTACACAAATAGTCGTTATAGTGTCGGTCGAAAGGGGTAAATGTGCTCCATGTTTTTCTAAGCTCCCCAAGGGAACCATAACAACATCTGTTTTCTTTAGTATCCTCAATACATCTTTATGAGACATTTCTCCAAGGTTGTAGCTTTTTCTTCTTGGCACTTCTTTTTCCTTCTTAAGCATATTTGTCTTCTTTCTACACCTTCTTTTCTCCATCCTGGACCGTTTCAAACCTTTTTATGTCTCCTCCTGCGGTAGTACACGAGTAAGGAGTTTACTGCCCAAATTGCCGTGGATCTAAGCCATAACTTAACAGCCAATAAATGATCGTCTCCCACTGCCGGGATTGATTTCATAATATTAGTCTCTTTAAAATAAAGGAAGTGGCATCCTCCCCACTCGCAAGGGATGGGGTTTTCTCGTAAACCTTGCAAAAATCTACACTATTCACCCCTCCAGCTATCCCAGACTGTAACATGGACCCTCCCACGTCTATCACAAAGTCGCGGTCTATTGCGTAGCTTACACTACTAGCGCAAGAAATGGTTCAAGGCAACAGAGTATCATTCTATTACCACAAAATCTAATGAACAATCCGTAATAAATAAAACAAGTGTACCTGATGGGTTTTTAAAAGGGCCATGAACATCACCCTTTGGTGCAAACCAGAAGTGTCCCTCAGGGACAACAATTTCATTTGTTCTAGAATCGATTATTGCGCCACGGATGACGTAAATCGCATGTCCTCCCTTATGGTGAGTATGTCTTGGTTCAACATATCCCTCCTTGTACCTCAACAATTGAAATACTTGTCCCGTTTTTTCATTCTCATAGAGCTTTTTACTGAAAATTCCTGTAAAGGGCTTCAGCTCTTTCCATTCTATATCGTCCGGATTAACCTTTGTTACGCACTCATCCATTTTATACCTGCCTCCTGTATGTTACCGTAATAACTATGACTTCATTCGTGACAACTGAGAAGCAAGTTTAAAGAATAGAACCCACGCTTTTTTCGTCCTTATGCAGGTCTTTTATCTCTAGTCTCCGCTCAGGTTTCTCTTTAATACATAATATTCCCTATTTACCAGAATGCCCCAGGATTGCTGTTTCAACCCAAGTTTTAGTATCAAATTTGGGTTGAAACTAAAAGTTATGTATTTTCTCCTTGAGTATCCGAGGATAAACAGAAAACAGACAACCTTGCGCTTTATTGCTCCCAACATCACCTCACAGACTGCCCAATCAAACTGACCTTGTTTTCCCGGTTCTGCCTCATACCGACAGATAGTCTTTAGAGGAGGATCCTTCTTTATCTTTCTTACAGTAACGGCATAGAGTTGTTAAAGAGCCATGGTATCCTACCCGTCCTTTTTGATCTCAGATAGAATCCTTGTTCCAATGAATTCTTTTTCGGTACAACATCCTCTTCGCAGTTTGAGAGAACGGATCTATCTTTTTGAAAAGAAGCTTTGTGCACCTATACCTTGGTACATCATCCTGCCCTAAGGCTCTTTTGACAGTGCTCCTTGATATTCCTAGCACTCTGGGTATTTCTCTTCTACCACATTTTTGCTCACCTAACTGCCTTATCGCTGCCCGTCTATAAAAAAGACTATTCTTACTTGACTTTTCGCCAAACTCTTGCTCTTCTCAAACTCGCTTGCTACGTATTCTTCTCTGGGGGATCTGTCCGTCTGAAAAAGCAGGACCTTCATTTCCTCACCTCCTATTTAGATTTATACCCTGGCGAAATCTATCCGCGTCTTACTCCTAAGCGAGTCTCAGGTTCGTCTCGTTCTGAGTGCCATGTCCACCATCTTCAAGAACGCCTTTCCTTCCTCCACGTTTCTAGAACTGAAACCCAGGCATAAACCGCGGGGCGAAAGTTCCTTGAGAAGACACCGTACCTCCTTCTCAATCGGTAGCGAGCTGGGGGTGCCAGGACACCAGTTGATGAACAGCGCTTTGTCCTGCTGGATTCTCTTTAAAGTCGGAAGCAATCTTTCAATGGGGATGTCAACTCTTTCCCTGTTTATCTCGATAATAGTAAGATTCTTGACCTTCAGGAGCTCGTCGACCGCGTAGAGAGCGCTTGGATGCAAATGAAATATGGAGTACCTGGTGCGGCTGCATATGTGTCGGTATTGCTCGACCAGGGCTCGCTGGCACAGAGACGGTGAAAGAATTGCAAGGACGTCGTCCTGCAGGTATTGGCAAGGATCCGTACCCCAGAGGCCAACCCACGATCCCACTGTGTATCCCCCCTGAAACGGCAAAGTCAGTCGCCTTTGGCATTCTGCCACTTTCAGCCAGACGTCCGTGTAATACGACAAAAGACCCTTTACCTTTGCCAAATGGTCGTACAGCGAGAGGACAAACCGTTGGGTCCCCAGGGCTGCGGCCGCCATATCTCCTGGACCGCGCATCATGGTCGAGATACCCACGGGGTGCTTTACCGCAAGGTGGTCTACCAAAGCTTCCTGCAATTCCAATAGCTTTTGAAGCCAGGCGTTGTTTTCCGACAAATCCACTTTTTCCAGCTTCACCCAATCCTTCTCCTGAGAATCTGCCCAGAGACTGCCAAAGGAAACACGAACCGGGCAGCCTATGATTGCTTCAACCCAGGGTACTCCGACGAAAGGGGTAGCCGCCCAGAGAAGGTCGCCTCCTAACGCTTCGTGCTCGAGAAGCAAACGATCCACATCCTTGAGAAAATCCCTGGTCCGCAGCATTTCCGGGCGAACAGGCCCGGTCGACGGAAGACGAGCCCCTATTCGGCTGTACCTTTTCAGATGCGATTCATGGCCTACACGCGAGACTCCGTACAAGGGTCGATCGACTTCCTCGCTCCTGAGAAAAGCCACATTTCTCTTCAGTAGTTCATCTAAATCACGTTCTTTTCGTATCTTACTCTCCTCTTTCAATCTTCGCTGTGGGCAAACATTGTTATTTGACTTTCCGTAGCTTCAAGACTAGGGTTTTATTAGTTCTTTTAAAAACGTTTTCTAAAAAACTAAGACCGACGAGCTTGATGCCCTAGCAATAGCGGCCTGCTTCGCTCAAAAGAAGCCCTAGCCTCCTACTTCTACTTTTTCCCCCAACTTACCTTCTATTATCCAGATTCTTTATCCACTTTTTTGTAGAAAACGGGGGTTCTTAAACCACCTCTCTACTATGTATACCTTTCTAAACTTTTCCCCAGGCCTCTCTTAGCACCCTCTTGGCACTAGCGATAACCACTCCTGAGGATTCATCAGGAAGTGGCTTTACCTCAAAGCTTACCATAGGGGGATTTTTAGTATTTAAGAAGCCGACATTCAGTAATACTCTTAAAAATTCTCCCAGTTCCTCTACATCATTTTCTCCTCCCTCAATGCCAAATCTGGGATGCTGATCCCCATAGGCGATATGTTTTTTATCCCTTGAGACATAATTGCCAATATGAGCGTGAACCAGGTAATCCTTAATCGGCCTAATGGCCTGAGTAGGAGTTTCATTGAAAAGGAGCGGGTGAGATAAATCAACCATCAAACCAAAGTTGTCACAATCTTTCCTTATTTCCTCTGCTACCTTTTTTGCATCTTCCGCTGGTCCAATTAAACATTCTTTATCAATTTCTCGGTCAAACATCTCCAAAACTATTCCCAGCTTGCCTTTAGATTCAGCATAATCGCATATCCTGTTGATGGAGGAAACCAATAGCGTGCGAGCCTCTTCTCTTTTCTCCTCCCCTGGATCTTTACCACTTAGAAAGACAAGCCCCTGTGCTTCCATTTCATAAGCCTCATCAACTCCTGCTTTTACCTCTCCAATTGCCTCTTCTCTTTTCTCCTTATCAAAAGAGTTGAGATCTAATTTTTTAGCTAATAGTCTTGGCTGAGTGCCGTAAGCAATGGTTAAATGACTTGCCTTTAATAGCTTTTTTGCCTTCTTCCTTATTTTCTCATCCTTAATATGGCAAATTTCTACTGCGGTAAAAAAATCATCCTCGGCTATTTCCCGTAGCGTCTTAAGAATTGATCCCTCTCCCCTCATAGTTGCGGGATAAGCCATAAAGTGGACCACTCCCACTTTCATATACCCATATATTGACTCCTGCACGATATTCTCCTTTATCCGCCGAAGAAATCCTTTCCTACATCAATTAAATGACTATACATTTTCTCATGAGCACCTTTACTATCCTTATTCTTAATAGCATTAAAGATTTCAGTGTGTTCCTTAAGACGTCTCTGAGTATGGCCTGGAATGTTCAGGCTTTTCTTCTTCAAATTTGTCCAGAGCGTTTCTTTTAACCCGTCAGCCAAGTAAATCATCATCGAAAGAAGAAGCTTATTGTGAGCTGCTTTTGCTATGCTAACATGAAATTTCCAGTCGAATTCCATGAACTCAGAAATATTCGTGGCACTCTTCAACTTGTTTAAAGAGTTCTGGAGGACATCTATATCTTCTTTTGTTGCCTTCTTAGCCGCAAGTTCGGCAATTTCAGTTTCTAATGACTCTCTTGCCTCCAAGAGCTCCGATGGGCTTTCCTCTTCTTCAAGTTCTTCAAATCTTTGCTTATAGAAAGGTGAACCAAGACTGTCGCTTATGAAATTACCCTTACCTCCCCTGCTTTCTATCACTCCTAAGATTTCCAGAGCACTTAGCGCTTCCCTCACCGAAGGGCGAGAAGCTCCAAATTCAGCTGCTAGATTGTTCTCTGGGGGAAGCTTATCTCCTGGCTTTAGCTTACCTTCTCTTATTAAATCTCTAATTTGCTCTACTATCTTCATATACACTTTCTTGGTTTTAACTTTCTCAAACAATTGGAATCTCCTTCTTTTGTCCTACTTGTTAGATTGTCAGTCAAGTTATATTATAATCATAAATATTATTTTGTCAACCCCCCGCGTTAACCCGTTAATTAAGATTTAAAAGCGGACTGTTTTTTGATGATTTAAGTTTTAAAAGTGGACTTTTTGATCTTTGTCAAGAAACATGCTATGCCGTACTATCCTCTAAAGAATAATGTAAAGGAGGAGGATAGATTATGGCTAAACAACTACACGAAAGATTTTCTACTGAAGAAGTAAAGATGCTTTTACAGAAATATGTGAATGAAAATGTAGAGCTTGTATACATTCTGGAAATATTGCAGATCAAGAGAACTAGGTTCTTTGAAATTCTCAAGCAGTACAAGAGTGATCCCGATAATTTTTCCATCCAGTATGAAAGAAAAAGAGCAACCAGAAAGATAAGCGAGAATGTGGAGAGGAACATTATCAATGAGCTAGCAAAGGAAAAGAAGTTGATTGAAGATAAGAGCATTCCCATTAGCTTCTATAATTATAGCTACATAAAAGACCAGATTTACCAAACCTATGGACAGAAGGTATCTTTACCTACCATAATCGCAAGAGCAAAGAAAGAAGGTCTCTATAGACCAAGAAAGAAAAAGAACAGATCCTATGAGCGAGAGGTTCTCACTAACTATATTGGAGAGCTTATCCAGCACGATTT
>JAUWRC010000115.1 GCA_030610745.1 Clostridia bacterium | reverse complement strand
TAAACCAGGAAATTGCATTATCCTTAAATTTTGAGGAAATCCCTTTTCTCCTGTATTTCTTTCTAATGTATAAATCAGAGAACAGACCTATTTTTTCTATCTTGAAAACCGGGATGTTATTGTTTATCAAACATATATCATATCCAACCATTTCTCCGTCTTTTTCTGCAACTTGAATAAAAGCATTTCTAGAACGCAAATTCTTTTTTACATAAGAAGAAAAAGCGATGTAGCCATCTGATTTTTTCATTATATGAGTTTTTAATTCTTTATTTGAGTTTGCAACTAAATTATCATGTTTTTTCATAAATTCTTTCCACATCTCAACTATTTTATCGGCATCTTCTATTTTTGCTCTTCTCACCTTTATGGCCATATCTTTCTCCTCAGTATATTTCAATTTTTTCTCCTATTTTTGCTCCTAAATCCCTGGCTGCGGAATCTTTATTTTTGTCAATTTCCAGATATCCGGAGCTTCCCTTTAGTACAATAAATTCACCTCGTTTTGCCTGGGCAAATGTCTTAGCGAATTTTGCTCTGATTTTCCTGCTCTTATAAAAAATAGTTATTTTCTTACCCGGGGGGAAGGCTTTTTGAATAGTAGTAATAATGTTACCAAACTTATCAATATAAATTATTGAATTTTCTTTAAGTTTTAATTCTTCGATTTTCTTAGTTCTTCGACCAAAATTCTCTATTCTTTCTCCCAGGGAGATGTAGGCAGCTATAGGAGCAAAAATATCCCTGCCCTGAAAGGTAGGACTAGCCTCCTCAAATTTAGAGGTATCTATCTGGATGATTTTCTTGATTTTTTGGCCTCTTATAGCTAAAGAAAAAAGGCCATTATCTGGACCAATAAAGTAAAACTTTTCTGTTTCGATAATTAAGCCAGCCCTTGATGTCCCCACCCCCGGGTCGATGACGCCAACGTGGATACTGCCGGCAGGAAAACGAGAGCAAGCCTCTCTTAATAAGAAAGCTCCCTCCATAATATTATAGCTTTTCACATTATGCGTGATATCAATAATCTTAGCCTCTTTGTTTATAGATAGAATCACCCCCTTCATCTGTCCTGCATAAAGCTCAGAGCCAAAATCAGTAGTTAGAGTAATGATTGGCATCGCTATTAATTATGTTTTGTTTTTTAAACTTACTCAATATCCTGTGGATTTTGCATATTCAACAAATTGTCATTGCAAACAAAGTGGAGCAATCCCCATGAGTTAGATTGCCACGTCGCTATCGCTCCTCGCAATGACCACTTGATATTGAATAGTTACTGTTTTTTTAGCCCAGGAATCTGAATCCGAACCCCACTCCAGGAACAAGTGAGACTAAACCAGCGATTATTACAGATACGACTATATTTACTATGATTACCACTACTGTATAGCCCAGAGCTTTCTCTTCAGGACATCCCATCATAATGGGAATTGCTAGATAAAGAAGATAAAATCCGTAAAGTCCGGCTATCATTGCCAGTACACTCAGAGCAGGAACAATATAAAGAATTCCTGCTACCAGGCTAGGAGTAGCACAGTAGACAGCTATTTTCAGAGCTTGAATCTCATTTTTTACCCCGGAAAAGCTAGAGGCCAGAGCATTTATTATCAACCCCAGGATATAAATCCCTATTAAAGTGAGTACATATTGAATCACAGCTCTTGAGAGAGAACTAACCAAGGAAAGACGAAATGTACCCACAGCACTCATTCCAATAATTGAAGCCACAGCAGGAATGACGGCCAGCACAGCCAGGTAACCAAAAATGAGATCTCGAGAAGTGGCAGCTTCATCCTTTATTACCTTGAAAGTTTCCCCAGGCTTTAAAAGAACCTCCTTTGCCCTTTGGGCAATTTTTCCAATAATATCCATACTCTTCCCCATCATTTTCCTCCCTTTAAGTTTTTTTCATTCCCGAACTCAAACCACCAAAATCTATCTTCAACTATAGCAGAAAAGACAGGATAGGCAATAACACCAAATTTTTTGATAGAAATTGACAGGCTGAGACTGGGCTGATAAAATAGTAAATAGTGAATAGGTAAATACTCAGTGAACTACGTCATTGCGAGCGGAGCGAAGCAATGTCGAGATTGCCACGTCGTCCTGAACGTTTTCAGGACTCCTCGTAATGACAGGAAAGAACGTACTTCACTGAATATCTACGTGAATAGTATAAGAAAAAGGGATACAAAGATGAAAAAGCTATTTATTGCTGCTACTCGCCAAAATGACGGTAAATCTACTCTCTGCCTGGGTTTACTTCAAGCTCTACGGAAAATCTTTCCTGAAGCTAGTTTAAGAAAACTATTTTCTGAAATAACTAACAAAAATTGCCAAATCTAGGTCTAAGAATCATTTTGGACACTAACAAAATTTATGCTTAACCAAAGAGAACTTGTTTTTAGAGAAGTTAATGACATTTCTTCCTCCCAACTATTTGCAGTCGTCGCCAATAAACCATATAGCTTCTTTTTAGACAGCGCAGAAGGTAAATATAAAAATAGGTTGGGTCGCTACTCTTTTCTAGGATGGCATCCTTTTCTCATATTAAAAACTAAAGCGAACCAGATTCAGCTAATCCGAGGAACAAAGATTGAGCAAAGAAAAGGCGATCCTTTTCTTGCTTTAAGAGAGATTTTGAATCAATATCAAATAAAGGATGTTCCCCAAGATCTTCCACCTTTTCTGGCCGGAGGAGTAGGATATCTGGGTTATGATCTTTGCCACTTTGTGGAAAAGGTTGCCTCTACAGCCAAAGATGACCTTGGACTCCCCGATGTTTATATTGCCTTCTATAACTCAGTATTCATCATAGACCATCTGGAGGATAAGATATTTCTCTCCGCAATATCTTTCGCTGGAAAAAGAAAGAGCGAAGAGATATTTGAGAAGCGCCTGGAGGAAGCTCAAAACTTCCTCTTTACCTCTCCCCTAAGGGGAGAGGATCAAGGTGAGGGGAAGGAAAACCACCCTTTAAACTCAAACTTCACCAAAAGTCAATATCTACAAGCTGTTCAAGCAGCCAAAAAATATATCAGAGAGGGGGACATTTATCAGGTAAATTTGTCCCAGAGATTTCACGGTAAACTCACTATGGCTCCCCAGATGCTTTATCAGAATCTCCGAGAAATAAATCCTGCTCCTTTTGCTGGCTATCTAAACTTTGGCCCCTTTAAAGTTCTTAGCTCTTCTCCGGAAAGATTCTTAAAAGTTAAAGGAAGAGAAGTTCAAACCAGACCCATAAAAGGAACCAGGCCGCGGGGAGATACTGAAGAAAAGGACAAAAAATTGGCCGAGGAGCTGCTAGCCAGTATAAAAGATAGAGCTGAACTGGTGATGATTGTCGACCTTGAACGCAATGACCTGGGCAGAATATGTGAATTTGGGTCTGTAAAAGTACCTGAGTTGGTAACACTGGAGACCTTTCCCACTGTTTTTCATACAGTCTCTACTATAGAAGGCCGACTGAGACAAGGAAAAGATAGAATAGACCTCCTCAAAGCCACCTTTCCCGGAGGGTCTATCACTGGCGCACCTAAGATACGTTCTATGGAGATTATCGATGAATTAGAACCTACCACCAGAGGAATCTATACCGGTGCTCTGGGATATTTTGGCTTTAATGATACAATGGATCTTAATATAATAATACGCACTCTTCTGGTGAAAAACAAGGATTTTTACTTCCAGGTAGGGGGTGGGATTGTAGCAGATTCAGATCCAGAAAAGGAATTCCAGGAAACTCTAGACAAAGCAAAAGCGCTTATCTTAGCCTGCAGCAAAAAAACTAGCGTATAGCGGGTAGCGGATAGCGTATAGTAGCGATGCGATTTATCGCACATTGTCGGATAAATCCGACCGCTACTTACAGCTTACAGCTTCTTTGGGTGAGGGGTACAAGATAGATGGAAAGAAAAATATACATCAACGGAAAATTCTTTAAACAAAATGAAGCTTTTATTTCAGTTAATGAAGGCGGCTTTTTATTTGGTAAAGGAATATTTGAGACTATGCGAGCTTATTCTGGGACTGTATTCAGACTCACCGAGCACCTGGAAAGAATCCTTAGCTCCTGCCGTTTCTTAAAAATACCCTTCAAGGAGAATGCTCAATATCTTAAAGAAAAAATATACCAGACCTTAGAGGTTAATAAGTTCTTGGATGCCTACTTAAAGCTGATTATCTCTAGCGGTATCAATAAAGGCAGCCTCACTGATGCTACCTCTTCTCCCACCCTAGTCATTATAGCCCGAGAATTTGAACCATACCCCCAAAGCATTTATAAAGAGGGATTTAGAGCCATAATATCAAAAATACGCCGCAATCCTTACTCCCCTCTTGCTCAGCACAAAAACCTGAACTTTTTAGAGAATGTTCTGGCCAAAAGAGAAGCTGAAGAGAAGGGAAAAAATGAAGCTATCTTTATCGACCCTGAAGGCAACCTGGCAGAAGGAGCTATAACTAATATCTTTCTGGTAAAACAAGGCTCGGTTATTAGCCCTGCTTTGAACTCTATGATTTTGCCCGGAATTACCAGAAAAGTAGCCTTGGAAATCTGCTCAGAAGTAGGTATACATACAGAGGAAAGGAAAGTAGAGCTTAAAGAGCTATACGAGGCAGAAGAGGCTTTCTTAACTAATTCCCTTATGGAGATTATGCCTCTCGTTCAAGTAGATTCTTCTCTTATAGGAAAAGGTATCCCTGGAACTCTTACCCAAAAACTAGAAAAAGAGTACCGGAAAAAGGTTTCCCTGGAACTTGGCCTTTTCTCAAACCGTAAGATGCCCTAGCTAGTAAGT
>JAUWRC010000058.1 GCA_030610745.1 Clostridia bacterium | reverse complement strand
TTGGGGCAGTACTTTCTTCCCGGGTCAACCTGAAAATCCTTAACGAGCGGGCAGAGACACAGATGGTTTTTCTGGCTGAACCTCTGGCCTCTATTGCCTCGATCTTTGGTTGGCCCTACCCAACCAACAACCTTATACGGGCCTGGAAATCTTTACTAGCCAATCATGCTCATGACAGTATCTGTGGAGCTGCTGTTGACCAGGCACACAAGGACATGCTCTATCGTTTCTCTGAGACTCAGATGGTGGCTGAGGAAGTTACTCGCAGAAGTATGGAAGCAATCTGGAAACAGATTGATACTAGAGATATTGGTAAGGAGAGCCTAACTTTAACTATTTTCAACACCTTAGCATTTTCTCGTAAAGGGGTGGTACTCGCAGTAGTTGATGTTCCGGAAAATCTGGGTATCCAGTACTTTAACTTGTTTGATTCTAAAGCCAAGCAAGTCTCTTTCCAGATACTTGCCAAAGAGTCTATCCAGATGCGGGCCGAGCGTGAGCTGGATACCTCGGTTACCTTTCCTGCCACACGCTATCGCCTCCTTATAGAGGCTGAAGTTCCTGGAATGGGATACGCTACCTATGTGCTCAAACCTCGCGGACCCATCTATGTAAAACATCCTAAGCCAGGACCTGAACGGGGCCTCATTGCTACCCCAGATGGAAGATTAGAAAATGAATACCTCAAGGTTCTTATCCATGAGAATGGCAGCTTTGACCTAACTGACAAACAAAATGGCCAAATTTACTCTGGTCTTCACTATTTTGCTGATAATGGAGAGACAGGAACAGCGCATCAGTCTTATAAGCCACTGCGGGATTTCACAGTAATTTCTATTGGCTGCAAGGCAAAGCTTACCATGCTCGAATCTAATCCACTGCGAGGGATATACCAGGTTGACCTTGTTATGAGAATTCCCGCGGCAGCAACTCCGGATGGCAAAGACCGTCTTCGCCAGGTGGTTGATTTACCAATCAGTTTTTGCATTACCTTACGAAAAGGAGCTAGATACCTAGAGATTAAAACCTCTCTTGAGAACAGGGCCAGAGACCATAAATTGCGGGTAATGTTTCCTACAGGTATCAAAACAAACTATTCTTTTGCTGAAAGTGCCTTTGCTGTGGAGAAGCGTTCTCTCCTCTGGGAGGAAACCGGGGATAACATGGAAGGCTACTTTGCTTTCAAGCCCATGCAAAACTTTGTTGATATTAGTGATGGCAGCTATGGGCTGGCTTTTCTCAACAGGGGTATGCGCGAGTATGAGGTTCTGGACGATACATCTCGCAGCCTGGCAATCACTCTCCTTCGGACACACAGGGCCTATATGACAGCCAATGAGATGATGACACCCGAGGAGCTGGACAGGTATACTGGCAGCCATGTATTTGGAAAACTTCAGTTTCAATACGCTCTTTATCCTCACCAGGGAGATTGGCAAGAGGGCGCTGTGCTGCAGGAAGCATATTGTCACAAGGTACCTTTGAAAATCATTCAAGGAGTCCCTAATAAGGGAGCTCTTCCTCCCCTAGCTCAATTCTTTGAGATTGAACCGCCAGAGAAATTGATTTTCTGTGCCTTGAAACAGACCGAGGATGGAATAGGTATCCTCATGAGATTCTGGAATTCTACCAGGCAAGTTCTTCAAGCTAGAATTAAGACAGTACTTCCTTTCACTTCTGCTAAAAAAGTACGTCTGGATGAAACTCCCATAGAAAATCTTGAGCTAAAGAAAAGAGAACTCACCTTGCCTGTAAAAGAAGGAGAGATTGTTTCTATTGTTTTTGAGATGAACCTGCCTGCGAAGGAATGACAAAATAATGCCTAAGTTGCCCAGGTTTGCAGGAGTAAATCGAGCCGTTGATATTTTCAAGGGATTAGGAAAAGAGTTTGCCATTGTTAGGAATCCGACCTATATTCATCCTCCCTTTGAACTGTATCCCCTTGCCCCGAAAATTAAACAACCTAGAGAAAAGATTATTGGTATTGTTCAGGATATGGACGGTACCATTACCACCACTGAGGCCTTATGTCTACATTCGCTGGAATATATGGTGAGAAAGATAACAGGCCGGGAAGATAAAACCCGATGGTCTGGCCTGGATAAGGTCAACGACTATCCCTATATTATAGGAAACAGCACCACCAGACACGTTGAATATCTGATTAATAAGTATGGAAAGGACATCAGGATTGAAAACTTTAAAAAATTTTACCTCACCGCAGCTCTTTGGACACTCGCTTTAGGTAAAGATAGAGGTAGAAAAAGAGAAGTAAAAAACAATATAACCAACCTGAAATAGAAAAATAGGGACAGCGACCTATTTTTCTATTTTCCTATGGCTTAGAATGGCGTGGAGTGGAAAAAAGTAGAAGAATTACCAAATCCAGATTTAACCTGGATATGAAAGGTGGAAACACATGTCTTATGGTTGGTAGCACCAAATAAAACATGAAGGGTAAAAAACAGAGGAAAATAGCGGTTATTTTTGACAGCACTAAGAAGAAAGGAAGGAATAGCTAATGAAGACTAAAAAAGTTATAGGGGTAGTACTCACTATTTTATTAGGCATACTGTTTTTGGTTGGAGTTGGTAGAGCCGGAGAACCCATAGATGAGTGGGATCTAGTTGAAAAAGACGCTGGCCAGGCAACCATGAGCCATCAAAATGGAGAACTTTATGTACAAATTATAAATGGAGGCTCTAACCCCTCGTCTATACAGGTCAGAAACCTAGGTAAGAAAGTAGAATATGGCCTGGCTTACCGTATCTCATTCGAGGCACGAGCTATATCATCCCGGTCTATTAATGTGCATGTAGCTCAGAGGCAGGTTCCATGGATGATTTATGCAGAGCAAGACTTTGACCTTACCACTGGAATGAAGACATACAATTTCAGCTTTGCTATGCTCAACACGGTTGATGATGCTACAATAGTTTTTAATTTAGGTTCAAGCAATAGTGATGTATATATCAATAATGTAGAACTGGCAATTGTCCTGGTACGTAAGGGACCTTACTTAATTGGTACAGGCAACAACACAGAGATGAAAGTGCTTTGGCAATTGAGAGAATATACACAAGATTGCATGCTAGAATGGGGTACTGATACCGATTACTCTTCTGGAAGTGCATTAGTAAAAATGTACGCAGATAATCAATACTTACATATAATTACTGGATTAACACCTGGACAGAAGTATTATTACCGGGTAAATATAGATGATGTTTTTTATACCGGCTCGTTCCGTACAGCTCCCCATGACAAGGAAACTGATCTAAAATTCTTCGTCTATGGTGATACCCGAAGCCTTCCCTTGGTTCATGGTTCTGTGGCTTCTGCGATTAACTCTACCCTTATAGATGATCCTGAATACCAAACGTTTATTTGTCATACAGGTGACTTTGTTGAGAATGGCTATTTCGAATCTTCCTGGGATGAAGAGTTCTTTAATTGCGTGTCGAATGTACAGACAATGCTATCACAGCTGCCCATCTATGGCGTTATGGGTAACCATGATGGAATTGGGAACCTATTCCGACAATATTTTCCTTTCCCCTATGTTGGTGATAAAAATTACTGGTCCTTAGACTACGGTCCAGCGCACATTGTATTTCTTGATCAATATAACGATCTTTTCCCTTCCCCTGGTATTTCTTCCGACCAATACAATTGGCTTGCAAATGACCTTGCCTCTACAGATAAACAATGGAAATTTATAATTCTGCATGAACCGGCTTGGTCAGCAGGTGGTGGACACTCAAATGCAACATCTGTGCAAAAAAACCTTCAGCCGCTCTGTGAGAAGTACGATGTAGCCTTAGTGTTTGCTGGTCATAATCACTACTATGCAAGAGTTGTAGTAAATGGGGTACAGCATATTACTACAGGTGGCGGTGGAGCTCCTCTACACCAACCGCTTCCGGAACATGAGAATATTGTTGCTACTGCTAAGACGAATCACTTCTGTAAGGTTGCAATTAAAGGCGATACCCTTGTATTAAATGCAGTGGCAATGGACGGCACAATAATTGATTCGGTCACATTGAACAAATAAAGGCTGAGGAGGCGAGGGAGTGCCAGGTCAATCTTCTGGCTTATGGGAATGAGAAGAAGTTTGTTAGTAGGTTATTTTTTTTCCTTATTTAGCCTAACGTTTGCATAAACTATATTCAGGAGGAAAAGAAAATGAAAAAAAACTGGTTAGTGATCTTGTTGCTCATGGCAGGGGTGATTTTTGCAGGAGTTATCTTTTGCGCCTTGGCGTATGAGAACGGTTCCTACTACCCTAAAGGAACTACTCCCACTTATCTATATGCCATTGCCGAATCGGGTATGACTAAACAGGAACGAGTAATGATTGCTACCCTGCAAGGCCTTCTTGCCAAAACTTCAGCCACTGGTATCTGGATTGAGCCCCCAGGTGAAAGTAGCCATTCATACTCAACCTGGCTATCATACTTAAACAGTGAGTATGGTGTGGAGTATGAAACTAAAACTGATCCCTGGTGGCTCCTTGACCACTTTAAATCAGGTATCGATGGTTATATCCTCTATGAGGACGGTAATGACTCTGTAAATGCAGCCACTTCTCTTGCCGGGGTAATGAATGCTATCGTAGTTGAACAAGGGATGGAAGAGAGGGTTCAATCTTATGACCTTGCTTGCCTTCTCGATGTGAGAAATCGTGATGAAGCCTGGATCAAAGCCAATTACTGGGATCAGCTGCGCCATGACCTTGTTGTTGAACAAAGAGAAAGTTTTACCACTCGATTGCGTGATTATGCAGCATTGGTAAATACCTTTACCTTCTTTGATGAGAAAGACCCCCTTTTCAGAGCTTCGGTTATGGGAAGTTTAGAAGATGATTCGGTCTGTCTTGGATGGGCTGATCCCCCATACGGCGAGGATAAATTTATTGGTCAGAACTCTGCCCGGGGTGTATTTCAACTTCCCTCTGACCACGCCCGTAACCTTTCAATATTAAGTGGTATAAGCGAGGCTTCTCTTTCTCAAAATACCCATCAGACTCCAGTTCTGGAAGAAGATGTTCACTATGTTACTTTTCTTATGACAGACGGCGATAATGTCCAGTGGGTTCTGGGGGATTTTCAATCAGATCCCAAATCCAGATGGTGGGCAAGCCCTTTCAGAGGTACCTTTAATATGGGCTGGGGAATATCCCCTTCCTTCATTGACCTTGCCCCTTCAGTTATGAAGTGGTATTACAACACTGCCTCTAATGGTGAATATAAAGACTACTTTGTCGTAGGTCCCTCAGGGGGTGGTTACCAATATCCAAGCTCTTATCCCCCTGAAGAATTAGATCTTCACGTTCAGCGTTTGAATGATTACATGGGTAGAGCTGATCTGAGCATCGTGGAAATTATTGATTTCAATCTCTATAATACTTCAGTCTGGGATAAGTATACTGCACAGCCCAATATTGATGGCCTCTTCTTTCTGGAATATTCAAGATACAACTCCTATAACGGTACTATTGTCTGGTCCAACGACAAACCTGTTATCTCTGCTCGCGAGATGCTGAACTCATTCTTAGATGAACTTATTATTATCAACAATGTTAACTCGGCATCCCGCGATCCTCACAGCGCTGACGGGTATTCTCTGGTTATGGTTGGCTGCTGGAATAAGGACCTTTCTGATATCCAGACAACTATTGAGGGCTTTGCTGATGATGTTAGGGTTGTTACTCCAGAAGTATTTGTCAAACTCATCACTGAGAATGTGGAACATTAACATGTTATGTTTGAAATAGTGAATGGTGAGGGGTTGAAAAAAGCAACAAGGGGCGGATATATCTTCTCCGTCAGCAATTGCATCTATACCGGTATGAGGCTCTCTCGTTATGAGTTGATACTTGATGTGTGGAGAAAGGAAGGAAATTATGGGGCTTAAAATAGCCTTAAAATAAAAACAGTGTAAAAATAAAATTGTAGGAGGTGATGGAATAAAAAGAAGGATTGGGATAGAAAACGGTGAATGATAAGAGTATAAAAAGATAAAAGGAGAAAAGAAAAATGAAAAAAGGTTTATTGGTGGCTTTAGCTGTGTCAATTTTTTTACTCTGGGGTGTACAGATGGCTGGTGCAGATAATCTCGCACTAGGGAAACCGACTACAGCCTCTTCAATATGTAGCCCAGGATATGAAGCGGAGAAAGCTGTTGACGGCGATTTCAATACCGGATGGGTAAGTGAGACAAATATCACTCCACAGTGGATTCGCCTTGATTTAGCCGCATCGTATGATATTAACAGAGTCATACTGGACTGGGTGGTTGTAGATGTAATGTCATATGAAATTCAGGTTTCAGATGATGATTCCAACTGGGCCACTGTCTATTCCACAACCACAGGGGATGGGGGCATTGATAATATTTCCTTTGAGGCTGTGAACACCCGGTATGTGCGAGTCTACTGCACCAAGTACGGTGAGTACCCTATCTTTTCTCTGCAGAGGTTTGAAGTTTACGAGGCTTTAGAAGAACCTAATCCAGATGTTGTAGAAATATTAACAAATGTCATCGGGTCAACTGCATATCGGTATAATGTAGAAGATGATACAGGTAAAAGGCTGGATACCTTAAAGATAATTGAAAATCCCAACGGGGGTTACCTGGGTGTATATCACTCCTATGCAGGTGGGGAATTCCAGATACGCCTTGCTACTTCAACAGATTTAATAAACTGGATATACAAAACCACGTTAGCTCCGAACTCAAGTCAGCCAACCCTTGCCTATCATGCTGAGGCTGATGCATACCTTCTCGTACACGAGCAGTGGATGAACCCGAATAGCATATGGCCTGCCCGCCTGAAATTCCAGTATTATTCCAGCCTCGATGACCTCTTAAATGCTAATCCGTCAAGAACTTATCTTGCACCCTCAATCCTTTCTTTTCTGGAAGGGACACCAAATGTGTACAACATCAGCGACGACGGGAACACCATTGAAGTCGGCTTTCACTTTTACAATAACACCCGAGACGTGAGTGTACGAGGTACGTTAACCAATTTTCTTAGCGAAAATCCAGGTTGGCAGACTGAGATCCAAACAGACTATAATAATAAACTTATCAGCAAAGGAGTTAATGGAAATATTGGTGACAGAGACTATGGCTGGATTTTCAAAGGTGAGTATAACATCCAGGAGGGACAGCTGGCCAGTGGTGATTGGGCCTCCTGGAGGGTTTGGCTCTATGATTATGAGCTAGAGGATTTTACCTTTCTTAATGTTCGGACTCATGGGGTCTCCATCGCTTTCGCTAATCCCACCTTCACCGTGTTAACATCTCCCAATAATCTACCCTGTGTTGTGGTAACCTATTTCCTTCCTAGAGAGGGCGCTGCTCCAGGGGAACTGGCGCAGCTCATTTTTTATACCGAGTACCAGGAAGACAGTGCCAAATAAACATGAAGAGAGCTAAGGGTATGCACACCAAAAAATTAATCATTCAGGGAGGCTAAAGCTAATATGAACCTTCTCAAACTTTATGCAAGATTTATCTATGATGATATATAATTCTAGAAGATTTCTAAATTATCCAATTTCAATTTACGATAAGTGGGTGCTGACATTTTAACCTGTTACGTTTACGTAAATTGTAGAATAATTTATAGAAATTAAAAATTTGAACAAAGTTTGAAATAACGCTGCTAAAAAAGGAGAGATTATTTGTGTTGTTTTTAAGATAAAATGATCGAGGATAAAATGCCTACGCTGCCTAAGTTTATAAAAGTAAATCAAGCCGTTGATATTTTTAGGGGGTTAGGAGAGGAGTTTGCCATTGTTAGGAATCCGACCTATATTCATCCTCCTTTTGAATTCTATCCTCTTGCCCCGAAGATTAGCCAACCTAGAGAAAAGATTATTGGCATTGTTCAGGATATGGACGGTACTACTACCACCACGGAGGTCTTATGTCTACATTCGCTGGAGTATATGGTGAGAAAGATAACCGGCCGGGAAGATAAAACCCGATGGTCTGGCTTGGATAGGGCCGAGGATTATCCTCATATCATAGGAAACAGCACCACTAGACACGTTGAATACCTGATTAATAAGTATGGAAAGGACATCAGGATTGAAAACTTTAAAAAATCTTACCTCACCGCAGCTCTTTGGACGCTCGCTTTAGGTAAAGACGAGGCCAGAAAAAGAGAAGTAAAAAACAATATAACCAACCTGGGCATTAGAAAGCTTTTAGAAGACAAACTTTTTTACTCTATAACCCAGGCAAAAGATTTTAAGACTAAGAAATATACTAGCTCCATTGAAATGCTGCTAAAAAAATATGGAAATAGGCTTAGGCTGGAGAGCTTCACTAATAGAGTCAGGGCGGCAGTGGATATCTATTACCAGTGCTATCATGAAATTCTGGCGGCCATTAATGAGGGAAAAGGAGAAAAGTTATCCCAAGAGCTTCTTTTAGATTCTGGAAAAAGATTAATCGAACCGATGCCGGGAGTGGCTATCTTCCTGGCTCTAGTCAAAGGTTGGCTGGGAGAAAAACTAGAGCTTTTTTATGAAGAAATGAGAGACTACCTTCTTTCTCATCCCCGCCTAAACTATGAAAAACAAGAACTAGCCCCATATAAATCAAGACTTGCCTCTTTAGGCAGACACTTTCAAAAAAATCCCGCCAAAATAGCTGTGGTCACTTCCTCTATCGAATACGAAGCTAATATTGTTTTGAGGGAAGTGTTTAATGTTATTTGTAGACAGATAGAAAATTGGCCTGTTGCCGAAGAAAATAAGAAAGCTTTGATTGAGAGATTTAATGATTATCATAATGTATTTGATAGTTTCATCACTGC
>JAUWRC010000133.1 GCA_030610745.1 Clostridia bacterium | reverse complement strand
TATTGGGTGGAGGAAGGGGGGTATGTCGGGAGATTGAAGGAAGTTCCCGGCGTATTTAGCCAGGGCGAGTCTCTGGAAGAATTAGAGGAGAATATTCGGGACGCCTATCGCTTAATGGCTGAGGAGGGGGTATAAAATGATAGCGAAAGACCATATCGAAGATATAAAAAGCAGATATCTAAATTCAGATAAGGAATTCGTTCTAGCCTCTGTCAACGGAGGTATAAACAGGATAGAGAAAGCATTCTCAAGGCATGGAAGTTTTTTAATGGAATTCATTCAAAATGCAGACGATGTAGGTAGCATATCATTAATAATCGAATTTGTTGAAACTGGAATTAAAGTATTTAACAATGGTCACCCATTTTATAAAGAGGATGCAGACAGTATATGTAAAGTTGGGTGGTCTTCCAAAACAGCAAGAGACTATATAGGCTACCTAGGGGTAGGATTTAAATCAGTATTTCTAATATCAGATTCCCCAGAAATTTACTCAGGTGATTACAAATTTAGGTTCAGCAAAGGTTATTTTTCCAACCCAGAACGAATCCCTTGGCAAGTAATACCGCTTTGGATAGAGGATTCCTCTATTATCTTACCCCCGGGGCATGTAACAGCGTTTAATATCCCTGTAAAAGAACCCGGTTACTTGGAGAAACTGCAAGACGAAACAAAAGCAGAATATATTAGTAACAGAATGTTGCTTTTTCTGCAGAATCTAAGAAATATAGAAATTAGAAACGCTCTGCTGGGGACTAATAGAACAGTCAAAAAATTTCAATATTCCCAAACAGCCGAGTATGAGATTTACTTAATTCAAGAATACTTCAACAACGAGCTAAAATCTCAAGAATATTGGTTGGTTTTTCAATCCGAACCTGATGTGCCCCCCTACGTAAAAGGAGACCCCATAACAAGAGAATGGGAAAGAGAGGGAGTAAATAAGAGAAAGATGGTAGTCGCTTTCAGATTAGATGAGAAGGAGAATATGGTTATAGAAGAAAAAGGTACCGCACATGCGGGTGTTTTTAGCTTCCTGCCACTCAAAGAGGTGCCTAGTGGTTTAAACTTCCTAATTCAAGCAGATTTCCTAACGGGTCCAGGGAGAGTTGAGTTGGCCCGTGAATGTGCATGGAATGACTGGCTTGCCAAAGAAATCTGCAAATTGATAATTGAAAGGTGTGTCCCAGCCTTCATAAGAGATGACAGGTGGAAAATGAACTTTGTAGAAATTTTATATTCTCCATGGGGTGGTCATGAGTTACTTGAAAATAACATCAAAAGACCGCTGAGAGAATACTTAGAAGCGGAGCGTTGTTTAATAGCAGCGGATGGGTCGGTGCGAAAACCCGATGAGGCTGTAATAGTGGAGCCTGATATTAAAGAACTTATGCATGAAGAGGACTTAAGAGCATTATACCCTGATAAAAAAGTTCTTGCTCTCGACCTTAAAATCCCAGGGGATATTGAAACAAAGGTTAAAAAAGGGCCAACTTATACCACAAGTTCTGGGGCAGATTACGAAATGCAAAGGTTGATCAAGCTTAAGGCTGAGCAAAAAGATATAGCCTTTTTTAAGAAATTCTGTCAGCAATTATCAGAATATGCAGAATCAACTCTACGGAACAGTAGCTTTAAATATCAAGATATACTGCTTACAGATACTTGGGAGTTAATAGATAGTAGAGCTGTCTACATAAAACCCTATTCTCTTTCAATTCCAGGAGAGGTGAAAGAGAATTTTAAAATTATACATCCAGAATTGTCAGTAGACACCACTATACTGCAACTTTTAAAGATATTAGGAGTCGAAGAATTAACCGCAGACCATATTCAAAATGTTTTGAAAACGAGGGAGATCCCTACAATAAGTAAAAATTGGGTTACGTTTTCAGATAGTGAAAAAACTGAAAGAATTAGATTATGTAAGGAGCTATGGAAAGATGGGCGGGTTGATATTAGAGATTTGATTTTTTTGTCATTAAAGACAAAAACGGGAAAATGGCTTAAGCCTGAAGAAATTGTCTTTCCTCAAGCGTATAAACCTGAGCACCAAGTTGAGGTACTAATACAAAAAGGACTGTTTGACTTACCGGTAGAGTTTGTAAGCATAGAATTCATTGAAAATAAAAGTGATGAGGAAATTAAAGACTGGTATAAATTTCTAAAGGAATTAGGGGTTGACAAGAAAGTAGAGCGTGAAAGAGACAGTATGGTACAGCGAATTGGGGTACTAGCCGCGCTACAATTCGAAAAAAGTAAAGGAAGAAATGCCAGAGAATTGCCACGCTCGGAGGAGACTGGAGGATACGACATTGAATCAGAGCATGGGCAAAGATTAATTGAAGTTAAAGGTAGGTCAGACCCTTCCCCCCAAATTTGGATGACACCCAACCAGCTCAGAAAGCTTCAGATGGAGGGAGAAAAATACTTTATTTACGTTGTTCGAGATGCTCTCCAAAATCCTATCCTTTCTGTTATTAAAGGCTCTAATCTACTAAATATAGATTATTCCATAAGCGTAGATTTCTATAAATGGAAGAATTTGAGTGAAGAAGAATTTCGAGCATGATTATGTATTTTGCCCTAGTGAACTCCCAGCTCTGCTTCGCAAAAGCTTCTTTTATGCTGAAAACGTTAGACGTAATGCCTGTAAATAGGAGGTAATAGTAATGGCATACAAAGTTTTCATCAGCTACTCAACGAACGACTTCCCTATTGTTGAACACGCCAGAAGGCTGCTGACAAATCCTGCAGTCGAAGTTTTCATCGCTGAGTACTCAGTAAGTCCGGGCAGTCAGCTTAACAACACCATTGTCACCGCAATCAAAAACTGTGATCTTTTTGTTCTGCTCTGGAGTCGAAACTCAAAGTTCTCTGAGTATGTTCCTCAAGAGATCGGGATTGCTCGCGGAAACAACAAGCCCATGCTTCCTATCATATTGGAGGATGGATTACAGTTGCCTGGCTTCATAAAAGAGTTGAAGTATCTGCCAGCATACCGTGACCCCGCAGAATCGTTGATCTGGCTTCAACAATACATTTTCGCTCGTGCGGAGAAGCAACAACAGACAAATGCTTTGGTTTTGCTGGGTCTTGGAGTGGCACTTGCTTGGTTATTCAGCCGGAAATGAAGGATAAGGCACTACGCCTAATAGCGTGTTTGCGATTCGCTTCGCTCACATAAAGTAAGGAGGCAATAGGCTGAAAGAGCCATTTAGGAAATTCATAGAAGCCGAGGTGGGGGCTGGAGTGTTGCTTATCACCTGTGGCTTGCCGGGCACCTGGAAAACTGAGACCAGCGAGGAGATTTCCAGGATTAAGGGCTACCCCATCCTGCGGTCCGACCTGATTAGACTGGAAGTACTGAAAGATGAGGATATATTTGATGAGAAGGTCGCCTCGGATATGAGCAAACGAACAATGGTCTATGATGAGACGTTCCGACGGGCAGATGAGGCCCTGGAGAAGGGCGATAGTGTAATACTCGATGCCACCTTCGTTACCCAATCGTTGAGAAGGTGGGCTGCCGAGATAGCAGCCAGGCATAACAAAACATTCGTCATCCTTCAGACCCATTGCCCCCAGGAGGTATCCATCGCCCGGATACTAAGGCGTAGTAAAGAGGACTATGAATCGAATGCCCTCACCGAGCAGGCCTA